>JAFXNY010000131.1 GCA_017529165.1 Clostridia bacterium | reverse complement strand
CCCGTAATACCAGAAACATGGCACCACAGATTATCATCGAGGAGCCGGACGGCACCACCAGTATCGTCACGCCGCAAAAGCGGCAGAGGCTCTTAAAGCACAAGGCGAGCACGCAGATGTTATAATACTCGACCCTCCGAGAAAAGGTTGTGAAAGTGAGCTATTGCATACAATAGCAAATGACTTTGCGCCCGAGAGAATAGTTTATGTTTCCTGTGACCCCGGCACGCTCGCTCGGGATATAAAAATACTCGTTTCTCTCGGCTTTACACCTAAAGAATATACCGTGTTTGATATGTTCCCGAGAACGGGGCATTGCGAAGTAGTTTGCAAACTACTTCGCAGCGATATGAATTCCTAACGGAATTTGCGATATGCCTATGCCGCGATATATCCTTCGGATGCGAAATGCCCCTGCGGTGCGTGAAGAAATTCATATCATATCGCACGACAACGAAGTTGGCGTATATCGCATTTACAAAGTAAATATATCGCATCGCCTTACGGCGATATATCGCAGAAAGGAAATTGATATGAGCGAAAAATCAATTAAAGAACTTGCCGTTGAATTAACTGTGGAAATTACTGAACTTTGCGACTTGATTAAGGCAAAAACTATATACACTAATCAACTGCTTCGTTCTTGCTCATCAATAGGTGCTAACGCACACGAAGCCAAATATGCTCATAGTCGTGCTGATTTTATCAGTAAACTCGAAATATCACTAAAAGAATATTACGAAACTGAATACTGGCTCGAAATACTCTACAAAGTTCACTCCCTTACTGATGAACAATATAAAATAGTTTCAAGCAAATGTGGCACGATTCGCCGAAAGCTCATCGCCTCTATAACCACTGCGAAGAAAAACACTTAGGAACCGAAACCGTGAAAAATATTTGTGGATATGCACATTTTTATACTTGCTCAAAGCGATATAAATTACTGATGCAATTTGCGATATATACTTATTGTATGCGATATATCCTTCGGATGCGATATGTGCCTTCGGCACGAGAAATGGTATTTATATCACATCACAGATTGGAGTTTTTATGCCATCAAGTAAAGAATACTTAGATTTTATATTAGATATGCTATCAGGTACCGAGGGTATCACATGGCGTGCTATGATGGGAGAATACATAATTTACTGCCGCAATATAGTCGTAGGCGGGATATATGACGATAGGTTTCTTGTAAAGCGGACGAAGTCTTCAGAAAATATGATGCCAAACAGCACACTCGAGTTGCCTTACAAGGGTGGCAAGCAAATGCTTTTGGTAGAAGACATCGAAAACCGAGATTTCCTATCAGCGCTTTTAACTGCCATATCGGAAGACCTTTCGGCGTGTGATAAAAGACGATAATATTATTAAACCTTTGGAGCTTAAAATGATTTTAGAAACAAAACGGCTGTTGCTTCGCCCGTGGTGTGAGAGTGACGCTGACGATTTATATGAGTTTGCCAAGAGCCCCAACATCGGCCCTATGGCAGGGTGGGAACCGCACAGCAGCATAGAGCAGAGCCGTGAAATTATAAATAAAGTACTCTCGGCACCTAATACATTTGCCGTATGCCTTAAAACCGACAACAGAGCGATAGGCTGTGCTACGCTTATGGTAGGCGAAAAGAGCAATATAGGTCTGCCGGAGGATGAGGGCGAAATAGGATACTGGATAGGCGAGCCTTTTTGGGGGCAAGGCATAATACCCGAAGCGGTAAGAGAGGTATTAAAATACGGTTTTAGGGAGCTTAACTTACAAAAAATATGGTGCGGATATTTTGACGGTAATATAAAATCAAAACGAGTTCAGGAAAAATGCGGTTTTATATACCGTTACACAAAAGAAAATGTTCCCTGTGCAATAAAAGGGCTTCTGCGCACAGAGCACATATCGAGTATAACTAAAGAAGAGGCTGATTTATTTGAAATACAGTAAAACTATAAAGATAAAAGACGGCAGAGATTGTTTGCTCAGAAGTGCCGCAGAAAGTGACGGCGAAGCAGCGCTTGACAACTTTATTATCGCACACTCGCAAACCGATTATCTGCTTACCTACCCTGACGAAATAACCTATACGGTTAAGGACGAATCAGAGTATCTAAAAGGTAAGCAGGAGAGCGAAAACGAAATTGAAATATTAGCTATCGTTGATAATAAAGTAGTAGGAACAGCAGGGATATCGAGCCTTGGAAATAAATACAAGCTTAAGCACCGAGCGGAGTTTGGAATAAGCATTGATAAAGACTATTGGGGGCTTGGCATCGGGCGTGCGCTAACAAGTGCTTGCATAGAGTGCGCAAAGATAGCAGGATACACACAACTTGAGCTTGATGTTATGGCAAAAAACACACGGGCTATGGAGTTATATAAAAGCGAAGGCTTTATCGAATACGGCAGAAACCCCAAAGGCTTTAACTCGAGAATCAGCGGTTTTGAAGAATTAGTGCTTATGCGCCTTGAGTTAGGATAAGCAAATGGAAATAATAAAAGAACTGTTGGATTTAAGCGACCAAAAATACCGTGATTTGCAAACACGAATACTGCCAACCGTAGATAAAGACAGTATAATTGGTGTGAGAACTCCTCTACTTCGCAGTCTTGCAAAGAGAATATACAAAGAGCCTGACGGCGCTGAGTTCTTAAGCAAATTACCGCACAAATATTTTGATGAAAACCAACTGCACGCATTTATTGTATCGGAAATCAAAGATTTTGACACCTGCATAAAAGAGGTGTGCCGTTTTCTGCCCTACATAGATAATTGGGCGACCTGCGACCAACTATCACCTAAGGTGTTCAAGAAACACAAACCCGAGCTTTTAGTTTACATAAAGCGATGGTTAGAGAGCCACCACACCTACACCGTGCGTTTTGGGGTAGGTATGCTCATGCAACACTATTTAGATGGTGATTTTAAGCCTTGCTATGCGGACATGGTATCGAATATTAAATCAGATGAGTATTACATAAATATGATGATAGCGTGGTACTTTGCCACCGCCCTTGCAAAGCAGTATGATACTGCTATCAAGTATATAGAAAACAAAAAGCTTGATACTTGGACACACAACAAAGCGATACAAAAGGCGATTGAGAGCTATAGAATAAGCGACGAGCATAAAGAATACTTAAGAGGCTTAAAGGAGAAAAACTAAAATGATCAATGATAAAGGCCTTGACAACATAAGATATGCGGGAATAGACATACTCAAAATATTATCAATGGCACTAATAACACTGATACATTACTTTGGTTACTCATCCGTTGCTGATAATCAGAATCTTTTGCTTTCAAATAAAATGATTATTTCAGTTCTTGGAACACTTACTAAAGTTGCAGTCAATATTTTCCCAATGATTACAGGGTATTTATTATATAATAAAAAGCCCAAAACACTTCGCATTTTCAAGTTGTATAGCGAAGGTTGGTTCTATTCATTCTCTCTTTTTTTGGTGGGTCTAATAATCACACAAAATGTAATATTCAGCTCAAAAGCCCTTTACTCTATCTTTCCTTTTCTCACTATGCATTATTGGTATTTAACCGCAGTTATTATTCTTTATCTTTTAAGTCCGTTTCTTAACATAATGCTTAACATTATTTCAGAAAACAAATTATTAAAGTGTATTTTAATAGCCGGATTATTTATTTCTATTTACTATGTAACAAACCCATTTGTCTCGTCCGATATTTATATAGGGCACTCCCACGGTATAATCTGGCTAAGTTATTTGTACTTGCTTGGTGGCTATATTAAAAAACGCAATTGTCAATGTTCAGAAAAACAAGGAAGCAAAAAAATCTGGGCTTTTATGGGTTTATCGGCTTTTATAATTATATTCATATTAAAATATTTAAACATGCCATCGTCAATTAAAAATGCTCAATTATTATCAGATTATTCTATTTTACCGTTTATCCTTACACTGTCAGTTTTTATTCTTGTTAAGGATATAAATATAAAATCTTACAAAATAAGAAAAGTTATTGCCGGATTTGCAGAATGTTCATTCGGTGTATATTTATTGCAAGAGCATACCATGATACGCAAGTTTTACTGGTCTGTCTTTGATGCAAACAAATATGCCCATTCTTACTTTTTTATTCTGCAATTGTTATGCTCCGTGCTAATATTATGGCTCTTTGCCTATGTAGGACACTTTTTATACAAAAAGATATTTAATCTGATTGGAATAAAAGTTTTTAACAGAATTACAAAAACATTGTCGTCTTTATCTTTTATTAAAAAACAGCATTTGTAATACATATAAATTAAAGTAGCGGTGGTTTTATATGAGCTTATTAGACTTGTTAATCTTTTTGCCTGTTATAATACTATTAATACTGTCACGACCCACAGACAATAAAAGCATTTTTGACCGTGATTCCACTTCGACACTGAGAGGCATTGCCATGATTTGGATAATTATAAATCATATTCAAGGGCAATCTGCTTTTGGCGGCTCTCCTTTGCTTACTTATATAGGATATTGGGCAACCGGTCTGTTTTTCTTTATTTCGGGTTACGGCAATACGCTTTCAATGAATAAGAAAAATGCCGATGAAGTAAGTGTGCGCTGGCTTTTGAAAAAAGTAAAAAAAATATACATCCCATATTTTGTAGGTTATTGGCTGTGCTTTATTATTAAATTGTTTTTTTCGCCAGAGAATATCCCAACAATTAAAAAAGTGATTATAGAATTAATAATTCTAGACTTACCGAATATGACAATTTGGTTTACAAAGATCATCCTACTTTGCTTTTTATTGCATTGGATATTTGAAAAAGTGTTTTCGAGAATTGCTCAAAAATATGTTTTCTACTCATTATTTATTACTCTTTGCCTATATATCATTTTAGCCATCAAATTAAATGCCGGAAGCGAATGGTATTCATCGGTTATTTGCTATGCTATAGGATTGCTTGTAGCAATAAACAAAGATAAAATATTGAGTTTATCCGAAGCCAGGAAAAAAAGATATGTATATTT
>JAFXNY010000130.1 GCA_017529165.1 Clostridia bacterium | reverse complement strand
GCATTGCCTATAAAGAAAATCGGTGATATATGCAAAAAAAGAAATATTGCCTTTGGCGTTGATGCGGCTCAGATGGCGGGAGTAAGACCTATAAATATGAGGGATATGGGCATAGATTTTCTGTGTGTTGCGCCGCATAAAGGACTTTACGCTCCTATGGGACTCGGTATTCTTATCGCTCAAAGGGATATCGGAAATACGCTGATTGAAGGAGGAACAGGAACAAATTCGATAAGTCTGTATCAGCCGGATATAATGCCTGAAAGGTATGAAAGCGGCACTATAAATGTTCCGGCAATTATGGGTGCGGCGGCAGGTATCGATTTTGTAAGCGGCAGGGCGAGGGATGCGTATAATAAGGAATTTGAGATGGTTGCTCGCCTTTATGATTCACTTGACAAAATGTCTAATATAACACTTTATACACCGAAAATTGTGAAAAATCTGTATATGCCGGTGCTCTCTTTTAATGTTAAAGGTAAGGCGTCGGAGCAAACGGCGGCATATCTTAACAGCAAGGGCATTGCAGTAAGGGCTGGGCTTCACTGTGCGCCGTATGCGCATAAAAAGCTCAAAACAATAGATGGCGGTACCGTCAGAGTATCGCCGTCATATTACAGTACTTTAAGCGAAATCGCATATCTTATAAAAATATTAAAAGTTTATAAATAATTAAAAAATCAGTTGAATAAACAAAATTGTTATGCTAAAATAATTTTGTGGAATTCTAAAAGCGAAGGGTGGTAAATTTGAGCACCGTTTTAAACTTTATCGTTACATCCTGGAATCAAATTGCTTATGCGGTATCGAATATCAGAGTTTTTGATATTATTGATATTTTAGTAATAGCATTTTTGATTTACAAGGCAATTCAGTTTTTGCGTGAAACCAGGGCGGGTCAGCTTGCTAAGGGTAGTATTGTTTTAGTGGTAGTATATCTTATTGCAAAATGGTTTGACCTTGCGGTTTTGCGTTGGGTTTTAGCTTTTGTATTCAATTCCGCAATTATTGCTCTTGCGGTTATTTTCCAGCCAGAGCTGAGGCGTATGCTCGAGCGCATAGGTCAAATAAATGTCGGCGCGGGGCAGGCGCTGGATAGCGAAGAGGAGCGAACAAAAGCCGCGATTGACAGTATATGTAAAGCGGCAGGGAATATGAAGGAGAGCAAAACGGGCGCTCTTATTGTGTTTGAAAGAAAAACCCAGCTCGGTGAAATAATAAATACCGGCACGGTTATCGATGCAAAGCCTTCGGTTTCAATGGTATGTAATGTGTTTTACCCGAAATCTCCTTTGCATGACGGAGCTGTGGTAGTGCGTGACGGCAGGCTTTATGCCGCAGGCTGCATTTTACCGCTTACTCAGAATAATAACCTTTCTTCTCATCTCGGAACACGCCACCGCGCAGCTATCGGTATGACTGAGAATTCGGATGCCGTTGTTCTCGTTGTGTCCGAGGAAACGGGTAATATTTCAATAGCATTTAACGGCAATATTACCGGAAATTATACGGCGGCTACCGCTTATGCCGAGCTTCAGAATAAGCTGATCGTTACTGATGAAATTGAAAAAGAAGCACGGGTTATTTCTGTTTTAAAGCGTGTTTTCCCAAAGCTCGCAAAGAGGAATAATAAAGAGCAGGAGGGTGAAAACAATGAAAGCTAAATTACCCTTCAAGTTCAATATCAGCAGGCTTTTTGCCAACAAAAAATTTGCCATTGTCTTTTCGTTGATACTTTCCTTTGCTATATGGCTTTCGGTAATGATAAATCAAAATCCTGTAAGGGAACAGGTCTTTACCGATGTAACGGCAAATATCTCTATTGATAATACGGCGGCAAGTGATATGGGGCTCGGTATTGTTTCGGATATTTCATCCGTTAAATTCACAGTAACAGTGAGTGGACCGAATTATATTGTAAGCTCACTATCCTCAGATGATTTTATTCTCTCTGCCGATGTATCTGAGGTGAATTCGGTAGGTGTGCACACGCTCTCGGTTTATGGAAACCGTAACAGCAGTAAAACAGGTTACACCTTTAAATCAATTTCACCTGCTACTATTGATGTAAAATTTGATTATATTGATTCTAAGGACTTAACTTTGGTGCCTAAGCTGATAGGCGTGAGTGCGGAGGACGGCCTTGTAGCGGAAACACCGGTTGTTTCAAATAATGACCAGTCCGTTCTTACCGTTAAAGGTCCGCGCTCAACGATTGAGAAAATCGCATCGGCAGGAACATATTTTGAGGTTAATAAGACACTTT
>JAFXNY010000129.1 GCA_017529165.1 Clostridia bacterium | reverse complement strand
TAGCGCCTATGTCGATATAAAGACTGTCCAAACTTGGTAGCTTCTTTTCTTCTTCAGGCTTTGTAAGGTGTATAGGTTTACCGCTTATTACACCCTTTATTTTGCATCCGATTGTAACCGTCTTAAAAAGCAGAGCGCTCGTATCAATGCCCCCGAGCGTCTTAAACCGCAAAAAACCGTCCTTAGTAATAGCGGTGATAATAAGCCCCACTTCGTCCATATGAGCGTCCAGCATTATTTTCTTTGCCGGCGTTTTTTTGCCTTTTTTTTGTGCAATCACATTGCCGAGTGCATCTACTTTAATTTCACAGTACGGCCCGATTTCTGAAATTATAAAATCTCTTACAGCGTATTCGTCACCCGAAGTGCCGTCAAGCAACGAGAGCTTTTCTAATAGGCTAACCATTTATGCCACCGCCTTTAATATAGACTTCGAGTAAATCGCAAACACTTTCAATATCCGAAAGGGATATTATTTCACAGTCTGTGTGCATATTGCGAAGCGGTATGGATAAAAGACCCGTTTTAACGCCCGACTTTGTAACCGATATAACATCTGCATCCGTGCCTGTTGATTTTCCCATAACTTCGGTTTGATAGGGGATACTCTCTTTGTTTGCCAAGTAAATTAACTTGTTTGAAATCTCACGGCTTAGTACAGGCGATATTCCTATCATTGCGCCCTTACCCATTTTTCCGCAGTCGCAGGGGTTTATTTCAGGGCCGTCTCCAAAGCTTACATCTATTGCAATAGCTTCATCCGGCGTTATAGCAAAGGCAGATGTTTTAGCTCCTCTAAGACCTAATTCCTCCATATCAGATAGGCAAAACGCAAGGTTTACAGGCGGTTTTTTTATAGAAAACCTTTTTGCAAGTTCTAAAAGTACCGCAACACCTGCTCTGTCATCAAAAGATTTTCCGCAAAGACGGTCATTCTGTAGATACTGTGCTTTAGTAGAAAATGTAACATAATCGCCAACGCTTATAATTTCTTTAGCCTTTTTTCCTAAACAGGTATCAATCTTAAAATCGGAGATATTATCATATTTTACTTCGCCCTCAGCAAGGTGCGGAGGTGTTGCACAAAAAACGCCTCGTACCGCCTCTTTCCCGTGAATATCAACCTGCCTTGAGGGGAGCGTTCTTAAATCAATACCCCCTAAAGTTGCTACGGTTAAAAAACCGTTATCGTTAATATCAGTCACGGTAAAGCCGATTTGGTCAATGTGGGCTTCAAGCATTAAGGTATAATCACTTTCACCCTTTATTTCGCCGAGTATGCCGAGGTTATCGGTGTGCGTGATTTCGGCGTATTTTGAAAGCTGTGTCTCTGCTATATCAGTAGCTTCTCTTATGTTTCCTATACCTACCGCATTAGCAAGGCTTATAAGTGTTTTTTCTATACTCATTTTAGATTATTAACCAGTTCCTTATAGTAATTTCCTCTTGCTACAAAATTAGGGAAAGCATCAAAGCTTGCGCACGCAGGGGATAGGGTAACTATATCGCCGGACTGGGCATTTTTGTGAGCGAGTTCGACAGCTTCTTTAATATCTTTAACCTTGAAAATCGGCGGTGTGCCGTTATATCCCTCGTATTCTAGTACGCATTTTTCTATTTTATCCGCCGTATTACCGCAAAGATAAAGTGCTTTCACCCTCTCTACAATGTATGGTGCCAGAGGCTCAAACGGAATATGCTTATCGTATCCGCCGGCGATTAAAATCACCTTTTTATCAAACGCTTTAAGACCTGCAATAGTCCTTGTAGGACTTGAGGCGATAGAGTCATTATAATATTTAACACCACCGAGCTCTCTTACAAGCTCAATTCTGTGCTCAACGCCGCCAAACTCACGAGCCACTTTACAAATACTGTCAACCCCAACATAACCCCAAACTGCAGTTATAGCCGCTAAATAGTTTGAAACATTGTGGTCGCCTATAACCTTTATTTCCTTGCGGTCAATTACAGGCACATCAACGCCTCTGTATGCCATATGGAGAACACCGTCAGGCGAGAGCCACGCACCGTTGTTAAGCCGGCGATTCATACTAAACCCAAGGCTTTGACCTCTTACATCTTCTCTAAAGCTCTCTGTAATCGCATCATCACGATTTAGTACCGTGCGTGAAAAGGCATTTTGGTGCAGAAGAATGTTTTTCTTTGCGCGTACATATTCGTCCATATCCTTGTGAATATCAAGGTGGTTAGGTGTTACATTTGTTACCACCGCAACATCGGGGCTTTTACGCATAGAAATAAGCTGGAAAGAAGAAAGCTCAACAACAACAAAGTCTTCCGGCTTTATGTTTTCAATTTCGGGTAGTAACGGATTGCCAATGTTACCGCCCACATGAACTGTTTTTCCCTCGGCTTCGAGCATTTTGGCAATAAGTGTTGTTGTGGTGGTTTTTCCGTCGGACCCAGTTATCGCAAAGATAGTGGCAGGGCACAGGTCAAAAAAGACCTCCATCTCGCTTGTAACCGCTATGCCTCGCTTTCTTGCCTTTTCAAGCTCTTCAAGGTGGAAGTTCATACCGGGTGTTCGGAATATAATGTCAACCTCTAAATTGTCAAGATACCCTTCACCCAGCTTTAATTCTGCGCCTGCGGCTTCGAGCCGGTCCGCTAATTCTCCTATTTGAGTGCGCTCTCTGCGGTCACACGCTATAACCCTCGCCCCTTGATTCAAGAAGTTAAGTATTAGCGGTGTATTGCTTATTCCTATGCCGCACATAGCAATCTTTTTACCTTTTATCTGACTGAAAAATTGTTTGAAATCCAAAACAGATTCCTCCTAAAATGATTATTTATCGTAAAGACCGGCTTGCGGTTCTATCCCTTTAAGCTTAATATATTCTTCGAGTGTTACATTTAGATTATTTATCTCTTTCGCCGCGTTAATACCTACAAACCGCCAGTGCCACGATTCATACATAACGCCGGTTATATCGGTTTTGTCTTTAGGATAGCGGAGAATAAAGCCGTAATCCTCTGCGTTTTCACACATCCACTTAAACATCCCGGTGTTTTCGAATTGGCTTGAAGCCATATTGAAATCGGCGCAAAGCCCTGTGTTGTGCTCGCTCGTTCCCGGTCTCGCTACCGCTGTAGCCGCCTTTGCTTCGTCTCCGCCCTCTTTTTTAACCCTGTTTTCAAAAAGCATTTTTTGTGTAGCATATGAGCGGTAAGGCGACCAAACATATAGCTTTACATTATCTTTCCACGCCGCCTCAACCATTGCTTTCATATAGGGCCAAATACCTGCGTCAATTTGGTCTAATTGCCCGTTATGGTACTTGCTTTCAATGGTTGTTAAGTTCCAACCGTAGTTGTAGTCATCGGGTAGTGGATATTCGCCGTTTACAAGTAAGAGCCTCGAATAATCGGCGTCAAGCGTGTATTCTCCTCTAACTACCATTTCCGGCTCTTTCTTTTCTGCTGGAACACTCACTACCTCATCTGATACCGTGCTTCGTGTTTTTGAAGATGCCATCTTTTTATCACTTTTGTCAACGGATTTGACTATTGCCGATACAGTGATACATAAAATAGCTATAGCCGATATCAGAACTATCGCGCAAAGCGATAAAAAAAGTCTTCTCCGGCGGAGTGCCTTTTTTCTTTTTTCAGTCATCCTTTTCACCTATTCGTCAAGTTTAAGTACTGCCATAAATGCGTCCTTAGGTACTTCTACGCTTCCGAGCCTGCGCATTTTCTTTTTGCCCTCTTTTTGCTTTTCGAGAAGTTTCTTTTTTCTTGTTATATCGCCGCCGTAGCATTTTGCCAAAACATCTTTGCGGAGGGCTTTTACCGTTTCTCTTGCTATAATCTTACCGCCAACGGCAACCTGCACCGGTACTTCAAAGAGCTGTCTCGGTATATATTCCTTTAGCTTTTCTGCTATTCTGCGTGCTCTTGTGTATGAGTTTGAATTGTGCACAATAAAGGAGAGCGCATCAACCGTATCACCGGCTAACATAACATCAAGCTTTACAAGGTTTGATTTGTTATACCCTGCCGGCTCGTAATCGTAGCTGGCGTAACCCTTTGTTCGAGATTTAAGCGCATCAAAAAAGTCGTAAACAATCTCTCCTGTAGGCATAACATAATGGATATCCACACGGTCACCCATATACTTCATATCAATATATGTTCCCCTGCGGTCTTCACAAAGCTGCATAATTGTGCCCACATAATCGCTCGGCGCATAGATATTTACATTTGAAATAGGCTCAAGCGCTTCCGAAATTGTTGCCGGATCGGGATAGTTAGTAGGGTTATCTACAAATACAGTCTGCCCGTTTGTGAGATGAAACTCATATTGCACACTCGGCGCAGTGGTTATGATATCAAGATTGTATTCCCTCTCAAGCCGCTCTTCTATAATTTCCATATGCAAAAGGCCTAAAAATCCGCAACGGAAACCAAAGCCTAACGCTTGCGAAGTCTCCGGCTCATAAAGTAGGGAAGCATCATTGAGATGTAACTTTTCTAAAGCTTCGCGAAGGTCGGGGTACTTTGCACCGTCTGCCGGATATATTCCGCAGAAAACCACCGGCTTTACACTGCGGTACCCTTCGAGCGCTTCGCTTGCCGGACTATCTGCCAGCGTAATAGTATCGCCCACCCTTGCTTCACTTACCGTTTTTATTGAAGCGGCAAGATAACCTACTTCGCCTGCCTCAAGGCAGTCACACGGTACCATAGCTGTGGCGCTTTTGCGCCCTAATTCTACAACCTCAAACTCGGCGCCTGTAGCCATCATCTTTCTCTTATCGCCGCATTTTATTTTTCCGCTTACAACCCTGAAATAAACAATAGCACCCTTGTAAGCATCGTAATATGAATCAAATATAAGTGCTTTAAGCGGTGCTGTGCGGTCGCCCGTAGGTGAGGGTACGCTGTTTACTATAAGCTCTAAAACTTCTTTTGTATTTTGTCCGGTTTTTGCCGAAATCATAGGCGCCATATCAGCTGGTATGCCTATAATATCTTCTATTTCTGATTTTATACGCTCGGGGTCTGCGCTCGGCAAATCGATTTTGTTAATAACAGGCAAGATTTCAAGACCGTGGTCAACCGCTAAGTATGTGTTTGCGAGTGTTTGAGCTTCTATACCCTGCGAAGCATCCACTACAAGTAACGCTCCCTCGCAAGCCGCAAGCGACCGAGAAACCTCATAGTTAAAGTCAACATGCCCCGGTGTGTCAATCAAATTAAGCTCGTATTCTTTACCGTTATCAGCCTTATAATAAAGCGTTACAGCGTGGGCTTTTATGGTAATTCCTCTCTCTCGCTCAAGGTCCATACTGTCAAGTATCTGGTTTTCCATATCTCTCGCCGATACCGAGCTTGTAAGCTCTAAAAGGCGGTCTGCAAGCGTAGATTTGCCGTGGTCTATGTGTGCTACAATGCAAAAGTTTCTGATATTTTCCAAAGGAAAGGACAACGCAATTTCCCCTTATATAATATATTTTTTATATCATACCACAAAATATATAGATTTACAATAACAAATATATCGTCTCGCCCTTTTTCTTGACAAGCAGGTCGGCAGGCTATAAAATTGTTTTGGGGTGGTAAAAATGATTCTTCATGCATACGCAAAAATAAATCTCACACTTGATATTGTAGGCAAAAGGGAAGACGGATATCACCTTATAGATTCGGTTTTTCAGTCTGTAGGGCTTTTCGATGTCTTAGAAATAAATAAAAGTGATGAAATAAGAGTGCATTGCGGGAAAATTGAACAAAAAGATAATATCGCCTTTACCGCCGCAAAAGAGTTTTTTAACTTTACAGGAATTAAGGGCGGAGCCGAAATAAATATAGAAAAGCACATTCCGCTTTTATCGGGACTGGGCGGTGGCTCTGCCGATGCGGCGGTGGTTATTGTCTCACTTGATAGGCTTTATAAAACAGAACTTACAAAAAAAGAGCTTATAAAAATAGCCTTAAAATGCGGTGCAGATGTGCCGTTTTTCATATACGGAGGCACGGGGAGGGTTCGTGGGATAGGCGAAGAAATCGAGCCTTTACCCGATATTAAAGGGTATTATGCCGTGCTTGTAAAGTCGGGGGAAAAGAAATCTACAAAGGACATGTATCAAAAACTCGATAGTATGCCACAGCAAAATAGTAAAACACAAAGCTTTTTAGATGCAAGGGATGAAGAGAAGTTCAGATTTTTAGGTAATGCCTTTTTAGCACTTGCAGGCGATAGAGATGTAATCACCTCACTCATTAGCCAAAACCCTATGGGTGTGTCTGTTTCGGGTAGCGGACCTACTCACTTTGCTATATTTAGCAGTGAAGCCGCCGCAGAAAAAGCGGCAGAAAACTTGAAAAACAGCGGATATAAGCCGATAGTTGCACCTTTTGTGAGTTTCACGATAGAAGAAATCGATTAAAAAAACAGTCTCTTGTCAATAATTTCCTCGGGGATATTGATAGGAGATTTTTTATGGAAAAAAATATAAGAAAAAATATTGAACTCGGAGTGCTTTTCGGCCTTATATGCGCCGTAATGTTAAGCTTTGCAAGATTTGATGCTCGGTGTGATGAGCTTAGAAACGGGGTGCTTAGGCTCCATATACTTGCTAATTCCGATAGTGAGGAAGACCAGGCGCTCAAGCTTAAAGTGCGTGATAGAATATTAGAAGTATCTTCAAAAAGCCTTTCTAAAGCGAATGATATAAACGAGGCAATAGATATTGCAAAAACACAAATTGAAAGCATAACCGAAGAAGCAAACAAGGTTATAACATCGGAGGGCTATGATTATAAGGTCACTGCAAATATTGAGGAAAACTTTTTCAGCAACAGAGTATATGATGATTTTACCCTGCCGGCGGGGGTTTATAACTCGCTTACCGTACGGATAGGGAAGGCGCAGGGGCATAACTGGTGGTGCGTTGTTTTCCCGGGAGTATGCCTGCCTGCGGCAGAAAAAGGGGAGCTTAAAAAGTCGGTTTCAAGGCAGAGTGCTAAGCTTGCAGAGTGCGCCGAGGGTTACAAAGTAAGGTTTAAGACGGTTGAAATATACGAAAAAATAAAAAATAAAATGCAAAAAAACAAAAAATCTACTTGATTTTTGATTATATATGTGATAATATTACCGTTGTTATATTGCTTGAAAGGGGTGACTCAGGATGAAGGAAGGCATACATCCGCAATATGAAAAGGTAACTATTAAGTGCGCTTGCGGTGCCGAGTTCGAGACGCGCTCTACAAAGAAGGATATTCGTTTGGATATTTGTTCTAAATGTCATCCGTTTTTCACAGGTAAGCAGAAGTTGGTAGATACCGGTGGCCGTGTTGACAGATTCAAAAAGCGTTTCGGTATTGAAGAAAAATAATTTTTACCTAAAAACCGTGGCTGTGTTTGCAGTTGCGGTTTTTTGCTATTAAAGAAGGTGGGCATTACGGGAGAACATATAACGATAAGAAAAGAAGCCAAAAGTGAATATCGTGAAAAACATTCTCGCTTTTTAGGGTTTATTCTGCCCTGCAAAAATGAAAAGCAGGCGGCGGATATTATAAACGCCAAGAAAAAAGAATATTGGGATGCCCGCCACGCTGTTTATGCCTATGTTTTGTCTGACGGTAAGGAGAGGTTTTCTGATGACGGCGAGCCCCACGGCACTGCCGGCAAACCTGTCCTCGATATTCTTAAATCAAGTGGTATTAAGGACGCTGTAATAGTGGTTGTAAGGTATTTTGGCGGCATATTGCTCGGAACAGGAGGGCTAGTAAGAGCATATTCGGCGGCGGCACTTTCTGCAGTAGAAAACTCAGAAAAGGTTAGAATTGTACCGGCGGATAAGTTCAGCGTGTCCGTAGGCTACGGGGACTATGATAAATTAAGCTTTTTGCTGAAAGCGGAGGGCGCAGATATTTTAAGCTGTGATTTTTCAGATAGTGTTAATGTGGTATTTGCTGTCCGCTCTGATAAAGCGGAGAGTTTAATGAATAGCATAAGCAGTGCGTTTTCGTCTTCGTGCATGCCGAAATTGGAAGAAAAAACCGAAATGTACGAAAAAATATGAAAAGTTTAGGGGATTTCAGATTATTTTTGTAAATAAATATTATGATAAGGTAAAATCGGGAGGCAGTTTATGAATATTCGTGAGATTTCCGAACACAACGAAAAATTGATACTTTCTCCTTTTGCAACGCTAAGTGAAAATACGGCAGGGCGTAGAAAACCAGAGGAAAAATGCGATATAAGAACCGATTTTCAGCGTGACCGTGACCGTGTTATTCACTCTAAATCTTTTCGAAGACTTAAGCATAAAACGCAGGTGTTTTTATCGCCCGAATCTGACCACTACCGTACAAGGCTTACGCATACTCTTGAAGTGGCGCAGATAGCACGCACTATAGCGAGAGCACTTCGCCTTAACGAAGATTTAACCGAAGCCATAGCGTTAGCTCACGATTTAGGTCATACCCCGTTCGGGCACGCAGGCGAGCGAGCGCTGAGTGAAATAATAGATGGCGGTTTTACCCATTATGAGCAGAGTGTAAGGGTATGCGAGGTTATCGAAAAAGGCGGAAAAGGGCTTAACCTTACAGCCGAGGTGTTAGACGGTGTTCTTAATCACACAAAAGGTGATTGGCCTAAAACGCCGGAGGGTAAAATAGTTCGTTTCAGCGATAGAATAGCGTTTATTAACCACGATATTGATGATGCGATAAGCGCAGGCATAATAACCGAAAATGATTTGCCTAAAGACGCTTGCGAGTATCTCGGTAACAGCAAATCTAAGAGAATCAATAAACTTGTAAGCGCTATTATTGATTCGAGCAAGGGCACCGATATAAAAATGGATGTCGAAACGCAGAAGTACTACGATATAATGTACAGATTTATGTTCGATTCGGTTTATACCAACCCTACCGCAAAGTCGGAGGAATCAAAGGTTGGCGGAATAATAGAGGGTATATTTGAGCACATAATAAAGCACCCCGAAACGCTTACCGGTGAATACAGAACAATATGTGAAAGAGACGGCGTCTCCCGTGCGGCAGCCGATTATATCGCCGGTATGACCGACCATTTCGCCGTAACAACATTCAAAAGCATTTACATACCAAAATCTTGGAGCATATAAAACATATTTGATAGGAGGGATATTATGGCTATAAGTGAAAGCACTATAAACGAAATTAAGTACCGAAACGATATAGAATCGGTAATATCGCCCTATGTATCCCTTAAACGCAGAGGTAAAAACCTTGTGGGCCTTTGTCCTTTTCATAACGAAAAAACTCCGTCCTTTACGGTATATCCTGAAAACGGCTCGTTTTACTGTTTCGGCTGCGGCGTGGGCGGAGATGTTTTTACATTCGTAAAGCTTATTGAAAACCTTGACTATTTAGATGCGGTAAAGCTTCTTGCCGAGCGTTCGGGGATACCTATTGAAGAGAACGCCTACGATAATTCGTTAAGTAAACTTAAAGAAAAAATATACGAAATAAACCGTGAAACCGCAAAGTTTTTTCACGAGTGTTTAATGTCGCCGTCAGGCAAATGGGCACTCGATTATCTTTTAGGCAGGGGGCTAAAGCCCAACACAATTAAGCACTTTGGGCTCGGTGCCGCACCTGATAGTTGGGATAGCCTTATAAACCATCTTAAAGAAAAGGGATACTCTTTACCTGATATGCTTGCCGCAAATGTTATAGGCAAAAGCCAAAGAGGCAGTTACTATGACCGCTTTAGAAAAAGGGTTATGTTTCCGATAATTGATATAAGGGGCAGGGTTATAGCGTTCAGCGGCAGAGCAATGCCAGGGGATGACAAGGCAGGCGGAAAATATGTAAACACTGCCGATACCCCTGTTTATAAAAAGAGCGAAAACCTTTTCGGTATGAACTTTGCTAAAAATCACTGTGCGGACAGTGTGATTTTAGTTGAAGGCAATATGGATGTTATATCGCTTCACCAGGCAGGTTTTCAAAACACTGTTGCGGCGCTCGGCACATCTTTTACAAACGAGCAGGCAAAAGTACTGAGCCGTTATACCAAAGAGATAATTTTAACTCTTGATTCAGATGCGGCAGGCGTAAAAGCGGCGGCGAGAGCCGGGGAGATACTTAAAAACACCGGTCTTAAAGTTCGTGTGGTATCTGTGCCGGACGGTAAGGACCCCGATGAGTTTATAAAAAAACACGGTGCGGCGAGATTTCGTGCGGTACTTGAGGGTGCGGTAAACGAGATAGAATATAAACTGCTTACGGCGGTAAAAGGTATTGATGTCGGCTCGGATGACGGTAAGGTTAAATATATTTCCCGTGCGGCAGAGATTATCGCCGAGTCAGAGGACTCAATAGAGCGCGATGTTTATATAAGCAGATTATCGGAGAAATACGGAATATCACGAACCGCACTAACCTCCCGTGTCGAGCAGTTAAGGAAAAGCAATGCACGAAAAACGAGGAAAAAGGAAATAGGCGAGATAATAAGGCCGAAGTTTGTTAGCAATGCTCCGAACCCTGAAAAAAGGCTGTATCCGGCGGCGGCAAACGCTGAAGAGTGCGTTATATCGGTTTTGTTTTCTCATCCCGATTTATTCGGGGAAGCATATAAAAGCCTTAAGCCCGAGGATATGGTAACCTCGCTTAATTCCCGTATTTACGGCAAAATATGCGAGTGTATAAGCGAGGGAAAAAGTCTTGATATTTCGGCTTTTTCAGCGATACTTTCGGATAGTCAAATAGGTTATCTTGTTACGCTTATAAACAGCGATAAAGCTCGAGAAAATCCACTTACGGTATTAAAAGACAGTATTTTGGTAATATTAGACGAGAGCGAAAAGAAAAACTCTTCTGATATAAAGAATATGGATATAAACGAATGGGCGCAGAGCCTTAAAAAAACGGTTGAAAAGAAAAAAAGGGGTAATAAAAATGGCTGATACTAATAAGGACAAGGCTTTAGAGCAGGAAAACGCAGTGCCAAACGAGCCGATTGAGGACGAAAACGATAAAAAGGAAACGATAGACGATATAGAAAACGCGCCTGATGATATTGAGGAGCTGTTTTCAGAGCCTACCGTGCTTGATATTGATTTCGATGAAGAGCTGAGTGATGAGGAGCTTAAGCTTGAAGAGGTAGATGTAGAAAATCTTAATGATGATTT
>JAFXNY010000128.1 GCA_017529165.1 Clostridia bacterium | reverse complement strand
GAACAAAACTATATCGGCATCCTGCTCTATTGAACCCGAATCACGCAAATCGGAAAGTGCCGGTCTGTGTGATTTGCCCTTTGTTTCAGTGCCACGGGACAACTGCGAGCAGGCAATTACCGGAATATTAAACTCTTTTGCCATAATTTTAAGATTACGGGTAATCTCGGATATTTCCTGAACACGGTTATCAATTCTGCGAGCAGAATGCATAAGCCCTAAATAATCGATTATTACAAGGTCAACCTTTTTCATCCGGCGAAGCTTTGCTTTCATCTCGGGAACAGTTATATCGGAAGACTGGTCAAAGAAAAGATTTGTTTTCGATAAATGCTCACCGGCTCTGGTTAACATTGTCCATTCATCAGCAGTTAGCTCTCCTGTGCGAAGCTTTGAGCTATCAATTCCCGATTCACTTGAAAGCAAGCGCTGTGCTAATTGGTCACGGGACATCTCAAGCGAAAAGAAGCAGACCGTCTTGCCGGTATCAACCGCAACATTACGGGCAATATTAAGCGCCATAGATGTTTTACCCATACTTGGTCTGGCACCTAAAATTATTAAGTCGGACTTATTAAGACCTGTTATCATTCTATCAAGCTCACCTATACCGCACGGAATACCGACATAATCATCATGCGTTTCGGGATCTGCTATTTTTGAAAGGCGGTCATAGGTTTCCTGCTCGATAATATCTTTAATCGGAGTAAGACCCGATTTATCATTACCGGTGCGGATATCATAAATACGCTGTTCTGCACTTTCGATAAGCTTATCGGTATCAACTGCATGTTCTTCAATATCTTTAAGTATTCCCTTTGCAGCACCAATAAGCGAACGGGCATAATAACGCTCTCGGAGAATATCAATATAGGTTTTTACATTTGCAGAAGTGGGAACTGTCTCGACAAGCTGTGTAAGATAGGCTTTTCCGCCTGCCTCGTCATAAACATTGTTATCCTTAAGATTTTCAAGCAAAGATACAAAATCAATAACCTGATTAATTTCAAACATTGAAAGGATAACTCCGTAAATATCCTTATGTTGAGGTATGTAGAAAAACTCCGGTCGCACCGCCGTTACAACCTCGGGAATGCATTCAGGGTCAATAATCATAGAGCCTAACACCGATTGCTCGGCTTCAACGGAATACGGCACCCTGCCGCCATCAACATCGTAAAGCAGATTATCGTTACTCATAACTATTCTTCAACCTTTACATTTACTTTTGCGCTGATACCCTTGTACAGTTTAACATCCGCAGTATAATCGCCGAAGTTCTTAATATCGGTGATTGATAGTTTTTTCTTTTCAATGTTTACAGAGAAAACTCTATTAATTTCATCAGCTATTTCCTTTGAAGTTATACTGCCAAAAAGCCTGCCCGAAGTGCCTGCTTTAGCTTTCAGAGTAACAGTTTGTCCGTTAATCTTATCCGCTACCGCCTGCGCGGCCGCTATTTCCTCCTGCTTGTGATGTTCCGCCGCATCTTTACGGCTTTTAAGTTCAGACAAAGCGGCGTTGTCAGCCTCTACCGCCAAGTTTTTCGGAAAAAGGAAGTTTCTGGCATATCCATCAGGCACATTTATAAGGTCACCCTTTTTACCCTTTGATTTAACATCCTCAATCAATACAACTTTCATAATATTCACCCTCAACTTTATACTTCCAGAATCACCGGTAAGACCATTGGACTCCGGTGTGTTTTAAGATACAAAAACTTTGAAACGCCGTCCCTAACACGCATTTTTATGCTGTTCCAAT
>JAFXNY010000127.1 GCA_017529165.1 Clostridia bacterium | reverse complement strand
GGCAGAAATAAAGATAACTATATGTATGTAACATATAGAGATAACAGGTCAAACGATGTTAAGGTAACCATTGTTGAAAATAAGGTAAAAGCAATCAGATTTGAGCGTGACGATGTTATACTTTTTGAAAATGCAGATATGCATTATGATGAGTGGGATCAAAGATATTATTACGATATCCCACAGCATCATTCCGGCGATAAATTGATAGTTATCGATAATGATAATGCCGAAACTGTTTATGAGTACGAGGAGCGAGAATCCGACGGTGCATATGTAAGTGAAGGTCATGATGATATCCCTGCAGACGAAGTGCATTTCAATAGTGACCAAAGAGATAATCCTTGGCATGTAGGAGATAATCAATATACGGTTGAGTATTCCGGAAGAGAGTTCCCTCTTACTGCAACTGTACAGGAAAACCCTGTTGCAGGAATAGAATATGTAAAATCCCAGACGGCAGAAATGTTTGCAAATACTAACGGCGGCAACGATTCTGAAACAGGCAATTATCATTACAATTATGCTTGGTGTGAGGGCGGAGATAAACTTATCGTAATAGACAAGGAAAATAATAGAACAGTCTATGAGTGTAAGCTGATTGATGAAGAAAACTGGGAATATGCGTTTGTTTCTGACGACAATGCTATTATACCACTGAATAAAGTTTCTTTTAACGATAATCAGCACGATGAACCTTGGCATGTAGGCAATGATAATCCATATTATGTTTCATATATGGGCGCTGCATACACACTTTATGCGACAGTCAAAGAAAACCTTGTAAAATCTATCAGATTTGAGCCGAAAAACACTCCTGTTTTAATGGTAGGAGTACGATCTTACTATGATGAAGATCTTGGATATTATGTTTACGATGCACCTGATTTCTGTGTAGGTGATAAGCTGATTGTTATTGATAAAAATAACGATGAGAAAATATACACTGCCCAATATGACGATCATTATGATTTAGTATTTGCTTCGGATGACGGTGATGTAATTGATCGATTTGACATTATGACTGATACGAGTTCACAGTGGGAAACACCGTGGACAATTGGTGATAGCAACGAATATGGCATTTACTATATGGGTGCTACCTCCTATGTAAAATGCACGATTTTAGACAATCCCGTTGAATCTATTTCGTTTATTCAAAGTCCCGTGCCGTCATATCTTGCGGGTACTAATATGTACCATGATGAGTTTGCCGGGCGTGACTTTTATGAGCGTCCACGCATAAATGAGAGTGATGTCCTCGTAGTTGTTTATGCTGATGAGCGGGGAAGAGTTGAATATACTGCAAAAGACGATCCTGAGCGTGGCGGACTGATTTTTGAGTCACAGGACGGCGAAGTTCTCGTTGAAGATTACAGATTTGAGTATTTTGATAACCAGTGGGAAACCCCCTGGACTGTAGGCACTAATTACTGGACATTCAGCTTCTGCGGTAAGGCAGCAAAAGTTCCCGTAATTATTGAAAATAATACGATTACCGGCATTTCGTATAAATCTGTTGCTACACCTAAAGTCTGGGCGGCTGATTACGAAATGGACACAGACCCGGAGACCGGAATTGAGTATAAGCACTATAATATCCCCGAACTTCAGGACGGCGATATTTTAACGGTATATTACAGCGATAAACCGGCAGAAGATTATGTTCTTACATTTGATGAAAATGACGGCGAGCGTTGCTTTGTAAACGGTGACACGAGATTTGACTGCCACATACTCGTACCGTTTGATAAGCAAAACGAAACCGAATGGCAACTTGGCGACGGCAACTATTATTATATAGACTTATACGGTAATGCCGCACCGATTGAGGTTGAGGTTATTGATAACGATGTCCAAAGTGTCACCTTTAACACTCAAGCCCCGATAGTAATTGATGAATATACCGGCGGCAGTTTTGAGTATAATCATCTCGGCAAAATATATGTTTATGACTATCAGTCAATCATTCCGCTTGGTGCTTCTGTTACGGTTAAATATATAAACGGTGATGAAGTTGAATATTTCTTTAGTGTAGATGAAGAAAACAGACCGCACCTTGTTGCAAACGATTTAAGCGAACTTGATATTAACGAGCTTAATACCGTTGATAATCAGTGGGATGAGCCCTGGAAAGTGGGACTAAACTATTTCGCTATCTCATATCACGGCGTAAGAACAGAAGACATAACCGTTACTGTGAATCATACACCGGGCGAAGTTGTTGTTGAAAATAATATTCCTGCCACCTGTGAAACTGCTGGCTCATATGATGAAGTTGTTTATTGTACTGCATGTGGTATTGAGCTTTCAAGAACGCCTGTAACAGGCAATGCACTCGGCCACGATTATATAGAAAAAGTTGATGCTAAATACTTAAAGACTGCCGCAGATTGCACTCATAAAGCGGTATATTACAAGAGCTGCTCACGCTGTGGACTTGTAAACTTGGAAGAGACCTTTGAAAGCGGTTCTCCGCTCGGTCATAATTATACTAATACCGTTGATGCTAAATACTTAAAAACTGCCGCTGACTGTACACACGCTGCGGTATATTATAAGAGCTGCTCACGCTGTGAAATTGCGAGCACAACTGAGACTTTTGAAAGCGGTTCTCCACTTGGACATATTACTGTAGAAGCGGTAAAGCCGGAATATCTTAAATCTGCCGCCGACTGTACACACGCCGCAGTATATTATAAGAGCTGCTCACGCTGTAACTCCGCTTTGACAGAAACCTTTGAAAGCGGTTCACCGCTAGGCCACATCACTGTAGAGGCAGTAAAGCCGGAATATCTTAAATCTGCTGCCGATTGTACAAACGCCGCAGTATATTATAAGAGTTGTTCACGCTGTAACTCCGCTTTAACAGAAATCTTTGAAAGCGGTTCGCCGCTCGGTCATACTCCTGCGACTGCTGTATCTGAAAATGTAGTTCCCGCCACCTGTGAAGCGGCAGGCTCACACGATTCAGTTGTTTATTGCTCGGTATGCGGTGGCGAGCTTTCAAGAACGCCTGCAACAGACAACGCACTCGGTCACAACGAAAGCGATTGGGTGATAGTAAAGCGTCCAACTTTTGAGGAAACAGGCTTAAAGCAAAAAATCTGCACCGCTTGCGGCGAAGTAATTGAAAGTGAAGTTATTCCGGCAGTTAAATCTACCGACCCGAGAATTGAAGTTGAGTCCGTAACAGGCGTTGCCGGCACGACGGTAGATGTAAAGGTTATGTTCAAAAACAACCCCGGAATTGCAAGTGCAAAGCTGAATATAAGTTTCCCTGATGAGCTTACGCTCATGAATGTAACATACGGCAATTTGGGTGAGAATGTTATGCCGCCCGAAACATTTGAGTCACCTGTTACACTGAACTGGTATTCCAATCTCGTTAATCTGACAACATCCGATTTCACCTTTGCAACTCTCACTTTTGCGGTTGCTGAAAATGCAGCACTCGGTGAATACAGAATAACCGTAGATTACGATTATGACGATATATTCAATATTTATGAAACAAATATTGATTTTGCGGTGATTAACGGTATTGTTACTATCAACGACCATTTGCCGGGCGATATAAACGGTGACGGAAAGGTTAACAATAAGGATATTGTAAGACTGTTCAAGTATCTTTCCGATTGGGATGTTGAGGTAGACAGTAAGGCACTCGATGTAAACGGTGACGGTGCAGTTAATAACAAAGATTTGTTAAGACTGTTTAAGTACCTTTCAAACTGGGATGTAAAGATTTATTAAGTTAATAAATGCACCGGCCGAAAGGTCGGTGCATTACTATTTGACAATATATAATTTGTGTTTTATAATAAATTGTTTTTAATATTTATTCAGGGGATGGCTTTTGTGGCAGTTACTAAAAGGGAAAACTTAAGAAATGTTGCGATTATCGCCCATGTTGACCACGGAAAAACAACGCTTGTTGATCAATTGCTTAAGCAAAGTGGTACTTTTCGTGAAAACGAGGCGGTAAACGAGAGAGTAATGGACTCTAACGATTTAGAGCGTGAGCGTGGCATTACAATACTATCAAAGAATACGAGTGTTTATTATAACGACATTAAAATTAATATTGTTGATACTCCGGGACATGCCGATTTCGGCGGTGAGGTTGAGCGAATACTTCAAACTGTTGACGGAGTATTATTACTTGTTGATGCGTTTGAGGGTTGTATGCCTCAAACAAGATTTGTGCTTAAAAAAGCGTTATCGCTTGGCAAGAAAGCCGTTGTTGTTATAAATAAAATTGACAGACCTATGGCAAGACCTTATGAAGTTGTTGATGAAGTTCTTGATTTGTTTATTGAGCTTGGTGCGGATGATGACCAGATAGAGTTCCCGGTTGTTTTTGCTTCGGCACGGGATGGCTATGCAACATATTCTCCTGAAAAGACAGGCACCGATATGAAACCGCTGTTTGAGGAAATTGTTAAAGAAATTGAACCGCCTTGCGGTGATAATGATGCACCCCTACAGGTTTTGTTTACTAACATTGAATATGACGAATACATTGGCAGAATAGGAGTTGGCAGAGTTGTAAGAGGTACTGTAAGAACCGGACAAACAGTTTCGCTTTGCCATAAGGACGGCAGCTCATCAAATGTAAAGATTGGTAAGATTTTTATAACAGAGGGGCTGAAGAGAACCGAAGTTGAGAGTGCAACAGTGGGTGATATAATTCAGGTTTCCGGCATAGCTGACCTTGAAATCGGTGAGACTGCTTGCGATACCGAGCATATTGAGCCTTTGCCATTTATTAAAATTGATGAGCCTACTCTTTCAATGAACTTTATTGTAAATAATTCACCTTTTGCCGGCAAGGACGGCAAGTTTGTAACATCAAGAAATCTGCGTGACAGGCTCTTTAGAGAGGTGTTAACTAATGTAAGCTTAAGAGTTGAAGAAACGGATAGCGCAGATACTTTCAAGGTTTCAGGCAGAGGCGAATTACATTTATCCATACTTATTGAAACAATGCGAAGGCAGGGGTATGAGTTTCAGGTGTCACCGCCTACGGTTATTTATAAAAAAGATGAAAACGGAAAGCTGTTAGAACCTATTGAGCTTTTGATGATTGAAGTGCCTGAACAGTATGTTGGTGCCGTTATGGAAAGGCTCGGCAGCAGGCACGCAGAGCTTCGCAATATGGGAACAAGAGAGGGAGGGATGTCCCACCTTGAGTTTTTAATACCGGCAAGAGGACTCCTCGGCTATCGTTCACAATTTTTAACCGATACAAACGGAAATGGCATTATGAGCCATGTGTTCTACGATTATGAAGATTATAAAGGAGATATAGAACAGAGAAATACAGGCTCAATTATTGCCCATGAAACAGGTACTGCCACAAGCTACGGACTTTTTAACACACAAAGCCGAGGCAGATTATTTATAGGACCGTCCACACCGGTTTACGAGGGTATGATTGTTGGTGAAAACCCGAAGAATGAAGATATTGTATGCAATGTATGCAAAGAAAAGCATATGACCAACACAAGGGCTTCCGGTTCTGATGAGGCGCTTCGCCTTACACCGCCTTCAATAATGAGCCTTGAGCAGTCGCTTGATTTTATAAAGTCTGACGAACTTGTGGAAATTACACCAAACAACATAAGACTTCGCAAGCGAATACTCAACAATGAGCAAAGAATGAAATATGAAGCAAGGAATAAATAATGAATTATATTATTCTCGATCTTGAGTGGGACGGTGCGTACTACCCGAAAATCAAACGATTTATAAATCAGATATTGCAAATCGGTGCTGTAAAACTCGACGAAAACTTTGATATTATAGATACTTTTGAGCGCACAATCAAATCGTCTTTTACAAACAGAGTTTCTAAAAGGTTTACAGAGCTTACAGGAATAACAAAAGATGATATGTTATCGGGTATTTCGCTTGAAATTGCGATTACAGAGTATAACGACTGGGTAGGAGAAAACGCAGTTACAATGACATGGAGCAACTCCGATATTTATACCGTTATTGAAAATCAAAAAAATCTGGTCGAGGTTGATTTTAAGATTGAAAAATATCTTGATTTACAGAAGTTTATCCAAGGTGAAATGCGCCTGCGTGGTATTGAGGTTACATCTCAAATATCGCTAATCAATGCCGCAAATGCTTTGGGTATAAATATTGATGAAACCGTTTTACATAATGCTAAAGCGGATAGCGCCGCTTGTGCCGCACTGCTTAAAGAATGCTATAATGAAGAAAGATTTTCTGCATTTATAGTTAATACAAATGATCCAGCATTTTTCAAAAGATTTTCATTTAAACCTTATTATATTTGCAATATTGATGACGAAAATATAGATAAATCAGCATTTCAGTTTGTTTGTGGCTGTTGTAAAATGCCGCTCAAATTAAAAAATAAGTGGCGAACACATAATTGCGGCTTTTTTGCAGATATGATTTGCGAAAACTGCCAAAAGAAATATTCTGCAAGAGTACGATTTAAAAAGACCTTTGACAGCGTTAAGATAAACCGCAGACTTATTGAAAAAAAGGCAAAAGAAAATGATATGTAATATTTGCCCGAGAAAGTGCAACGCTATAAGGACTGATAATGAAAACATAGGCGGTTTTTGCTTAAGCGGCGAGCATCCTCGTATAGCGAGAGCAGGACTGCATTATTACGAAGAGCCAATTATTAGCGGAACAAACGGCTCGGGAACAGTTTTTTTCAGCGGTTGTTCTCTTCACTGTGTTTTTTGCCAGAATGAAAAGATAAGCCACGGCAATTTTGGTAAAGATATAAGCGTACAGCGCCTTGCAGGAATATTTAGAGAACTGTACAAATTAGGAGCGCACAATATTAATCTTGTAACTCCTACACACTATTCGTATGCGATAAAACAAGCGCTTGATATTTACAGACCGCCTATACCGATTATTTACAACACAAGCGGTTATGAACTGCCTAAAATAATTAAATCACTCGAAGATTATGTTGATGTATATTTGTTTGATTTTAAGTATATAAGTGAAGATAATGCAAGGCGGTATTCCAAAGCCTCTGATTATCCTAAATATGTTATTTCATCAATTTTAGAGGCTTACCGCCAAAAGAACGAGTGCATAATAGATAATGATTTAATT
>JAFXNY010000126.1 GCA_017529165.1 Clostridia bacterium | reverse complement strand
CCTTGAAAACCGCTCGACAGAGCGGTTTTCGCTTACAAGGAGTTTTCCCGCCGCACATGTCACCGGGAAAACATAATGCGTAGCTTACGCTACGCAAGGTTGAAAATCATTTTTTTGACAAGCTGACAGGCTGTGGAAACACAGCCTGTTTTTATGTAAACATTGTAATTTGTAGTTAAAAACCTTTCCTTTCTCGGAAAGGTTTATTTTTTAAAAAAAATTAAAAAAAGTCTTGATTTTTATGTAAAGTGGCTTTATAATACAAATTAGTGGTGAAAAGTGTATTAATATACCATAAAAGTGTATTAAAGTGTTGAATTATAAAAAGGAGGTGGCAGGTATGCTTTACGGCGGTTATGACCACAGCATTGATAAGAAGGGCAGGCTTGCCATTCCGTCAAAACTGCGTGAGGAATTAGGAGATAGTTTTATGATTTGCCGTGGTATTTACGGCAAGCGTTGTATATGTGTTTATCCGAAAGCACAGTGGGAAAGGCTCGTTGATAAAATAGGGCAACTGCCGTCTTCCCGTTCAAGCGATGTAAAACGGTTTTTATATGACGGCGCATTTAGTGTTGAGTTTGATACGCAGGGGAGAATACTTATACCGAGTACACTCCGTGAATATGCCGAGCTCGGTAGCGAGGCACATATTATAGGTGTAGATACAAACCTTGAAATATGGAACAAGGAACTTTGGAATACAGAAAACAGCAAATATACTGCTGAGGCAATCGCTTCAATAGTTGCGGACCTTGATTTTTAATATGGAGTTCAATCATAAATCGGTGCTTCTTAAAGAGGCGATAGATTCACTAGGTATTAATCCTAATGGTATATATGTTGACGGTACTGCCGGCGGAGCAGGTCATTCTCTGGAGATTGCAAAGCGATTAAAAAGCGGTAAGCTTTTTGCGCTTGACCGTGACCCCGATGCCGTAGCAGTAGCTACGGACAAGCTTAAAGGCTACAATGCCACAGTAATAGAAAGCAATTTTGATAATATGCGGGAGGCGCTCGAAAAATACGGCGTCTTTTCGGTGGACGGCGTGCTTTTAGATTTAGGCGTTTCCTCCTATCAGCTTGATAATGCCTCCCGCGGATTTTCCTATAAACAAGATGCGCCGCTTGATATGCGTATGGGCAAGAGCGGGACTACCGCCGCCGATATCGTAAATACTTATTCGGCAAATGAGCTTATAAGGATATTCAGAGATTACGGCGAAGAGCGTTTTGCCGTAAAAATAGCAAATAGAATTGTATCAGAGAGACAGTGCGAGCCTATTGTAAGCACAGTAAGGCTCTGCGATATTATCGCTTCGTGCGTGCCGTCTGCTATAAGGCGTGAGGGAAACCCTGCGAGAAAGTGCTTTCAAGCGCTGAGAATTGAGGTTAACGGCGAGCTTGATAGTTTAAACAAGGTTTTAGATGTTGCGTTTGATATGCTGAACGCCGGTGGAGTATTATCGGTTATAACTTTCCATTCCTTAGAGGACAGAGTTGTTAAATCAAAGTTTAAGGAGTTATGTACAGGATGTACCTGCCCGCCTGATTTTCCTATGTGCGTTTGCGGTAAGAAACCGAGGGGCGAATTATTAAATCGAAAACCGATACTTCCAAGTGAAGAAGAGATAAATGAGAATCAAAGAAGCCGAAGTGCAAAGCTAAGGTCGGT
>JAFXNY010000125.1 GCA_017529165.1 Clostridia bacterium | reverse complement strand
TTTTTAGCTCATCGTAAGACTCGCTGTTATGCGCTTCACGGGGCAGGTCTATCAGCTCTCTTACACGGTGGGCGGATACTGCGGAATTAAGCATTCCGGGAATTGTACCTACAAGGCTGTTAAAACGGCCCGAAAGGCTTGAGCGCTGTTGCAGGAAAAATGTCATATCACCGTATTGTATCTGCCCGGTCCACAGCCTATAAAGGCAATACCCGAAAGCAACCAGACCTACAAGCGTTGATACAAGCGTTACAAGAATCTTTGATTTAATTTCAAACTTGTTATAATCAAGGCTGAAATCTTTAAAAAGCTTTTGCCAATCGCGAAGTCTCTTTGAATAGTACCCGAAAATACCGAATGATTTAATCATATCGAAATTATAAAAGGTTTCAACCTCAAAGCCCATCATTTTGGAATTGAGCTCGAGAACTCTTTTTCGGTATTCTTTCATTTTCCGCATTATATATCGGCTCATAGCAAGCAGGAAAGGAGCTGATAAAAAGGCTATCCACGCCATTGCGTGGTCGGTGCGGAACAATACAACAAAAGTAATAATGAATGTGTAGATATTTATTATAAGGTTGGGTATCCAATTTATAGCATTGCCCGATATAGTTCCTACATCGCCGTTAAAGCGGTTTAGTATATCACCGCTCGGGTAGGCGCTAAGCTCTTTCCAGCGAGCATCTATAATTTTATCAAAAATCTCGGCTTGGATATCGTTGTTTACATATATTGAGATTTTTGTAAATATTCGGCTGCTAATACTTGAAAGCAGGAGAGAAAAAATCGTCATCCCTATCATAGTGCCGAGCAGTATCCAAACCTTATCAATTTGTTTACCCACGATTATGTTAATAAGTGTTTTGCTTACATATGCAGCACCGAGGGATAGTGATGAGCCGAAAATGCCCACTAATGTATAAAACACTACAATAAGGCGGTATTTTTTAGAAAATGAAAATATCCATTTCCAATCGTCTAAAAACTCTTTAAAAGTTCCGTCATATATTTTATTTATAAGCACTTGCAAATTATCGCTTTTAATCAGGCGGTTTATTCCTGTATATTTGCCTTTTGCCAAATTAAGACCTCCATATTAGCAAAGTATAAATGTAATTTTATTCTCCCCAATACTTTCTGTCAAGACTTCTGAAGCGAATTGAGGCAAAAATATGTTGTTTTTCGATTTTTTCACTGCCCTCAAGGTCGGCAATAGTGCGTGCTACTTTAAGTATTCTGTCATACGCTCTGGCGGAGAGCCCCAACTCATCAAAACTGCGACTCAAGTATGCGGCGGCGTCATCAGTCATAACACAGAACTTACGCAGCAGAGCAGGGGTAAGCCGGGCATTACAGGTAATACCTGTGCCGGCATACCTTTTATTTTGTATATCACGAGCTTTATTTACACGCTCTCTTATTTGCGCTGAGGTTTCGCCCTTAGCTGTATCGCTTAGCGACTTATAATCAACCGGCGGCACTTCAACATGCAAATCAAGCCTGTCAAGCATAGGCCCTGATATGCGGTTTAGATATTTATGTACCATATTAGCAGAGCAGGTGCACTGCTTTGTTGGGTGACCGTAATATCCGCAGGGGCAGGGGTTCATAGCCGCTACAAGAGTTATTGAGCTTGGATATGTAACTGTACCCGATACTCTCGATACCGTAACCGTTCCGTCTTCAAGAGGACTGCGGAGTGCCTCCATAGCGTCTCGCCTGAATTCCGGCAACTCATCTAAAAACAAAACTCCGTTGTGAGCTAATGATATTTCACCCGGCTTTGGCACAGTGCCGCCGCCTGTAAGCCCTGCGGCAGAAATTGTATGGTGAGGAGAACGAAACGGGCGCACCGATACAATAGGATGTTTTTTATCAATAATTCCGGCAACCGAGTGAATCTTGGTAGTCTCAATAGATTCATCGAATGTCATTTCAGGAAGAATTGTAGGCAGGCGCTTTGCAAGCATACTTTTACCGGCTCCGGGAGGACCTATAAGCAGTATGTTATGTCCTCCTGCCGCCGCAACCTCAAGCGCTTTTTTCGCAGCAATCTGCCCTTTAACATCGCCAAAATCAAGCATAGTAAAATCTTGCGATACAGTATCGCTTATATGCTTTGCAGGAAGTATTTTTGAGCTTTCGTTTATATGATTTAACAGCTCTTTTATATTGGATATTCCGTAAATGCCTATACCCTCAACTACCGCTCCCTCTGCGGCATTATCGTGAGGCACAAAAAGGCTTTTAACGCCCGATTGCCTTGCGGTGATTGCCATTGCAAGCACGCCGTTTATGGGGCGCACATTACCGTCAAGCGATAATTCGCCTAAAAAGGCACTATCAGGTATATTGGCTTTTATCTGGTCACTTGCAAGCAGGATTGAGAGCATAATGGGCAAATCGTAAATAGCGCCCTCTTTTTTCTTGTCAGCCGGGGCGAGATTTACGGTAATTCTGCCCGTTGGGGAACTTAAAACAGCTGTTTTTTATTGCGGCACGGACTCTATCTCTCGATTCTTTAACAGCCGTATCCGGAA
>JAFXNY010000124.1 GCA_017529165.1 Clostridia bacterium | reverse complement strand
CAATGCTTGTCTTTTCACTTATTTTCTACGCTTGGGGCGAGCCTGTTTATGTTTTGCTTTTATTACTTATGACGGTTGTTGACTATTTCTGTGCAATCGAGATAGAAAAGCAGGAAGTAGGTTCTACTCGCTCAAAGCTGTTTTTAATTTTGGCGTGCGCAGTAAACCTCGGCTTATTAGGCGTTTTTAAGTACGGAACATTTTTACTTTCAAATGTTAAATTGATAACAGGTTTTCCCTCAAATATTCCGCAGGTTTTATTGCCTATAGGCATATCGTTTTATACCTTTCAGTTAATATCGTATGTTGCGGATGTTTACCGCCGTGATGTCACGGCACAGAAAAGCTTTTATTTACTGCTTTTATATGTGAGTATGTTTCATCAGTGCATAGCAGGTCCTATTGTAAGGTATAAGGATGTATATCCCGAGCTTTTAGAGCGTAGGGCTACATATTTCGATATATCAGACGGCGTTTGGCGTTTCTCATTTGGTCTTGCTAAAAAAGCGGTTTTGGCAAATGCCTGCGGCAGTGTGGCTGATAAACTACTAATGGAAAACGGTATAAGTAGTGCGCCTGCATTGTCTTTGTGGGTAGGTGTTTTTGCCTTTTCACTTCAGATATATCTTGATTTTTCCGCCTACTCGGATATGGCAATAGGTATGGGCAGGATGATTGGAATACATTATCGGGAAAACTTTAATTATCCTTATGTTTCACGCTCGGTATCGGAGTTTTGGCGGCGTTGGCACATATCGCTCGGCAGTCTTTTCAGAGACTATGTATATATACCGCTTGGCGGCAGCCGTAAGGGTAACTTGCGCACTATAATCAATCTTTTTATAGTATGGGCGCTTACAGGCCTTTGGCACGGCGCCAGCTGGAACTTCGTTGTGTGGGGACTGTAGTTCTTTATCTTTATTTGTCTTGAAAAGCTTCTATTAAACCGTTTTTCATCAAAGTTTAAGGTTTTACCGCATATTTATCTTTGCGTGGTTGTGTTCTTCGGGTGGATACTGTTTAAGTTTACTACTGTGTCCGATGTGTTTACGGCAGTTAAGGGAATGTTTGGTCTTAACGGAAACTCGTTTATTAACTTTGAATGTGGTGCGGTAATCAAATCAAACATCTTTATTTTACTTTACTGTGCTGTTGTATCCACCCCTATAGTTAAACGGATAGGCGAAACAGTAAGATTTACACTTCTGAACAAGCGCTCGGCAAAGGCAATTTATACAGCAGGCAGGATTCTTATACCGCTATTTCTTTTGATTATTTCCACTGCGGCGCTCGTAGGAGATAGCTACAATCCGTTTTTGTATTTCCAATTTTAATAAATAATTTCTTAAAGGCAGGTGAAACAGATGGAAAAGCCTGAAGATATGTCGTTAAATAATACTGAAACGCACGATGATGAAAAAGCTTTAGTAAAAGCTCTTCGTTTTCAGAGAATTGTTAATATAAATATGGTGCGGATATTCTTTGTGGCACTAATATCTGTTTCGCTTATAGCCTTAATACCGTCTGTTCGCCCGAGCTATTCGGTAACAGAAAAAAGAGAACTGCATAAGTTCCCCGATTTTTCTTTTCATTCACTCTTTTCAGGCAGTTATTTTGATGATATAGGCCTTTGGTATTCGGATACTTTTCCACTAAGGGATAGCTTTGTTAGTATAAACTGGAAACTTACAAACCTTTTTGGTATAAAAAGCGTTGAGATACATGGAGATGTTATAAAGGCAAACGCAGTACCCGATAGCGATAATACTGATAGTGAGGCTGTAGATAATTCTTCTGATACCGAAGCTGTAAATGTAGAACCGGTGCCCGAAACCATAATAGAGAAAATCGGTGCAATGGCGATTATAGGGGATACAGGGTACGAGTATTACAATTTTGATAAAGGCATTGCAGATAGCTATATAGCTTCTATCAACCGTGCAGGCGAGTTGATGTCCGGCAAGTGCAGAGTATTTAATATGGTGGTGCCCACAAGTATAGCGGTAACGCTTGATACGCAGGTGGCGGCAAGGGTAGATTCATCCGACCAAAAAGCGGCGATTGATTATATTTATACAAATATATCTGATAATACGGTTTGTGTTGATTGTTATAATACTCTTAAAAAGCATAAGGATGAGTATATTTATTTCAGAACAGATCACCACTGGACAGCCTTGGGCGCCTATTACAGTTATATAAATCTTATGAAAGCGGCAGGGAAGACTCCGGCTGATATATCGGTATTCAAACAATTTGTCTTTGAGGGCTTTTTAGGTACATTTTATACAACCTCCGGTATGAGCCAAAAGCTCTCTGCTACGCCGGATACAGTGTATGCTTATGAACCGCCTGGCATAGAATATATACATACATACGAAGTCGGTTTTGAAAAAGACTATCATATAGTATCTAATGCAGATAAACTCTCGCCCTCTGAGAAATATTTAACATTTATTTGCGGCGATCATCCTCTCGGAGTGATTACGAATGAGCAAAGCACAGATAATTCCGCTTGCCTTGTTATAAAGGAATCTTTCGGAAACCCGCTTGCCGCCTATTTAACACAGAATTACCATACGGTTTATATAGCCGACTGCCGAAAGATAAAATCCGTCTATGGCGGTAATCTTGAAAGCTTTGTGGCAGAACACGGTATTAGTGATGCGTTCTTTGTGAATAACATTTCAGCAACAAGGAACAGGCAAATAGCAAATTGCATAGCAGACTTTATAGGGTAAAAAACGGCGGCGTGGAAACTAACCACGCCGCCGTAATTTTAAGGTATTAGTATTTATAACCTATTGCATCTGCAAGGCTCTTTTCGAGAATTACAGTAGCATCTCTGTGCATACGCATAAATGTGCAGGGGCATTTTGGATCAAGCTTATCTTCTATAAGGAGCTTGGTCATAGCATCACGCTTATCGCCGTTTACTATCATAAGAAGCTTCTTAGCGCGCATAATGTTGCCCATACCCATTGTGAAAGCATAACGTGGAACATCGTCACGAGTTGCGAAGAAACGAGCGTTAGCGTCTATGGTAGACTCATCAAGTACTTCTTTATGAGCACCGTCATAAAGTACATCACCAGGCTCGTTGAAGCCTAAATGACCGTCAGGGCCTACGCCTAAAACCTGTATTTCAATGTCCGCTTTATCAAGAACCTCATTGAACTCTTTGAGATTTGCATCTGCATCACCTACGCCCTTTGCAACATAGGTGTTTGCTTTATCAATATTTATATGGTTGAAAAGATTATCATCCATAAAATAGCGGTAGCTCTGGTCGTGAGTCGGTTCAAGGCCTACATACTCATCAAGGTTAACTGAGTGAATCTTTGAAAAATCAAGTCCCTCTTCCTTACATCTGCGGGAAAGCTCTTTGTACATACCAACAGGGCTTGAGCCTGTAGCAAGACCTATTGTGCATTCAGGCTTGCTTCGTACTATTTTCTCCATAATGTCTGCGCCGGCTTTGCTTACGGCGTCGTAGTTTTCACAAACAATTACTTTCATAAAGTTTACCTCTCTTTATTTTTTTGTTACTATATCGTTTTTGCCCTTAAAAATACTGTTTTCAGGGATAACTCCGCGTACAGAGGACAAAGGATATACATTTGAGTTTCTGCCGATTACTGTGCCGGGATTGAGCACGCTTCCGCAGCCTACCTCAACACCGTCTCCTACCATGGCACCTACTTTTTTGCGGTTTGTTTCTATCAGTTCGTCACCGTTTTTGATAACAACAAGAGTTTTATCGCTTTTAACATTGCTTGTTATGCTTCCGGCACCCATATGAGATTTATAACCAAGTATTGAATCGCCTACATAGTTGTAATGCGGAACCTGTACAACATCAAATATAATTACATTTTTAAGCTCGGTTGAGTTGCCTACAACGCAGTTATCGCCTATAAGGGCACTTCCACGGATAAACGCACATTGGCGAACCTCAGTTTTGTGCCCGATAATGCAGGGACCGTGAATGTACGCCGTGT
>JAFXNY010000123.1 GCA_017529165.1 Clostridia bacterium | reverse complement strand
CTGCCGTAGTGCTGGAGGTGGGGGCTAAACCTAAATAACAAGCCTCTTTGAAAGGAGGAAAAACCTCTACTATATCTGATTCCCTTGCCAAAGTTGAGTCTTTGTTTCCGGTAAGGCCTATTAGTTTTGCCCCGATAAGTTTTATATTCGGTATAATGCGGACTATCTCTTCGCTCTCGCCGCTGTAGCTCATAGCAATTACGATATCATTTTTGTCTATCATACCAAGGTCGCCGTGCATAGCTTCTCCCGGATGCAGGAAAAAGGATTCTGTTCCAAGGCTTGCAAATGTTGCCGCAAGCTTTTCTGCTATATGCCCCGGTTTACCCATACCTGTTATGATAACCTTTCCCTTACAGTTTACAATAAGGTTAAGTATTTCCACAAAGGTATCATCGAGGGCATTTTTTGTTTTCTCTAGAGCATCGATTTCTATATCAAATACTCTTTTGGCTTCAGTAAGTATATCCATTTTTTTCTCCGTATCAGTGTACTACATCATACACTTTAATAATTCTCTTTAGCATTTCTTCAAACTCGCTGAGTTTAACCATATTAGGACCGTCAGATTTGGCATTATCAGGGTCCGGGTGAACTTCAAAAAATAGTGCATCCGCCCCTGCGGCTATCGCCGCTTTGGCAAGCGGCTCAACATTTTCTCGGTTGCCGCCTGTGCTACCGCCGTTGCCTCCCGGTTTTTGAACGCTGTGCGTTGCATCCATAACAACAGGGTAACCGAACTTTTTCATTTCTACAATACCGGTCATATCAACGACAAGTGTGTTATAGCCGAATGTACTGCCCCTCTCACAAAGCATTATGTTTCTGTTGCCTGCTTGTTCAAGTTTGCCTACAACATTTTTCATATCCCAAGGAGCTAAAAACTGCGCTTTTTTAACATTTATAATCTTGCCGGTTTTTGCAGCGGCGACTAAAAGGTCTGTTTGCCGACACAAAAAAGCCGGTATCTGTATTATATCTGCGACCTTTGCTACTATTTCCGCCTGATAAGGCTCGTGAATATCGGTGCAGATTTTAAGACCGTATGTATCCTTAACCTTTTTAAGTATCCTCATACCTTCTTCAATTCCGGGACCTCTGAAAGAAGAAATGCTTGTCCTGTTAGCCTTATCGAAAGACGCCTTGAAGCAATAATCGAGGTCGAGCCGTTCGGCTATTCCTTTTATTGTTTTGGCAATTAACATTACATTTTCTTCCGATTCTATAACGCAAGGCCCTGCTATAAGTAAAAACTTACCCATACTATTCACCTATTCCCTCCGCTTTTGCCAAAAGTTTAGCAAACTCGTAGTCTTTCTTTTCATCTATATCAACCGCTTCGATGCCCGATACCTCCTGAATGTAGGGGTTAAAGCCTATACGGCGGTTGTGAACTGTAAATATTTCTTTTTCGAATATAAAAAATGCGCTTGTCTCAACAAATATAGGCTCCATATCTTGCGTGCGGGGAACATCGTTAAGGTCATAGTTTATAGGCTCGCCCTTATACCACGCAAATGTCTGTATGCGCTCGGCGCTAAACGCCGAATCGTGTTCGCCCGACAAAACACTATTAAGTGCATTCTCTACACTTTCTTTTTTTATGAAAGGGGAAGTGGTATGTGCTAAAACATAAACATCAGCATCAACCGTATTTATAAACTCACGGTATATATCAAAGCCTTTTACAAGGTCGCCGTCAAGGTAAGCAGGGCGTTTTAAGAACTTCACCGTATCGGGTATATACTCTTTTGCCGCCTCGTCACTGCAATAAACATACACTTCGTCAATGCCATTTACACTTGATAGCGTATTACATAAATGCCAGCACAGCGGATGTCCCGCCAGAGGCAAAATGTTTTTATGCGGCAGGCGCTGAGAATTAAGTTTAATTGGAATAAATGCAACAGTTTTCATACAATTCACTTCCCAGTATTTTTGCGGAAAATAACAAAAGATTTTGCTATTTTCTTCTCATAATCATTCATACAGAAACGATACATAACAAAAGAATAAACTATACTGTAAATTAAAACTTTTAGAATAAAACACCAAACATTATTCGGCAGATATGTAAGTGGTATTCCAATAGCAAAGCAGGCTAAAACCCCGAAAATAGAACGATCTATAATATCGCCGTACATCTTAAAAATCTTTATCCCTGCAACTTTATGCAGATAAATATTAAACAAAATGCCATGACCGATTATAAACGAAACCGCAGTTCCTATTGCGGCGCCCCAAAAGCCAATGTATTCTATTAAAACAACCGAAACACCGATATTAACGATACACATTACACCAAGTATAATTGATGCGCCAAGTCTTTTAAGCATAGCGTCAAGAATAGATGATGAAACTGAAGTAATAAGCGGAATTGCCGCCGGAATAAGCAGTATTATCGACAAATAATACACGCTAATATATTTACTGCCAACCCAAAGCATAATGAAGTTTTTTCCGAAAAGCCCAAAGCCGGTAATAATCAGACCTGCAATCATAAATTGTAGACGACCTGTTTTGGAAATAAAATCTGTAAGTTCTTCTCCGGTTGCGTTATTAGCAATAATTTGTGTGGCTCTAGGGGTAAAAAGTGTGCCTATTGTGGAAACTATGGAATTAAATGATGTGAAAATGGTAAGAGCTATTGAATACATAGCAACGATTGCCGTATTAGTCATCATCCCGAGGATAACATTATCAAGATTTTGATTTACCTGATTAATAATTCTCTGTAAAAAAATTGCCAGTGAGAAGACAAAGCACTGCTTAAGAAGCTGACCGTCAAACTTATGATATTTCGCTTTCTCTTTAAGCTTAAATCGTCCATAAAACATTATATATAGCCATACTGCCAATGAAATTGACAGATCGGTTAAAACAATAGCAACAGACTTGCCGCCGAGTTTTAGTATCAGTATCATTACAAGTATTCTTAAAATCAGCCGCAATGTGTTTATTCCGTATGTTATTAT
>JAFXNY010000122.1 GCA_017529165.1 Clostridia bacterium | reverse complement strand
TACCCCAAAAGCTGCTGCCCGTAAAAGAACCGTACGCCTCCTGGTTCATAAAATTGCCCCATCTGCCGATGCCTTGTCCTATTAAAAATCCCACAGCGGCAAGGTCAAGCGCGTCAAAAATCTTTATCTTTTTGATTTTACACATAACAGTTCCGCAAACCGCCGCGCCTATCACACCGCCGTAAATTGCGATTCCCGAAAAGCCGGAATTATTACCGAAGCCGAAAAAATCCGATATGCCGGAAATCTTTTCCCCGTCAAACAAAACATAGTATGTTCTCGCGCAAAGTATTGCCACCGGAGTAGTAACGATAACGACATCTAAAAGGCGGTCAAAATTGATATTGAACCTTTTGGCATTCTTTGCAGCATATAAAACCGCGAGCAAAAAGCCTGACGCAATAATTATACCGTACCAATAAATATCCCACCCGTTTTTGCCAATAGGCAAAGTAAAGGCTATCGGATGAATTTTCAAATGAATACCGAAAAGAGTAACATTATATGTTGTCATTTTTTATCTCCATTCAACGGCGAAATAACCGACAGCACAGACAAATCATCATCAAACACATCAATTCGTTTGAGCACATCCGCATAGCTTACTGTTTTTAGTAGCCTTATTTTCTCAAATAAATCATAATCCGAAATTGCACATTCGGTGAATGAAAGCGCTATTGCCTCTACACTGTTGAATGAGCGCACCGCGTCGCCGTAAAGCGCGCATTTAACCGCTGAAAACAGGCGTTTATCAAAGCCGTTTTCGCGGATTTTTGCTATTTCCTTACTTATTTCCTCCGCTACGCGCTTGGGGTCAGACGACTCACCTGAGAAAATCACGCTTGCATAATCCCTGCCGGTGAAGTACTCAAATTCAAACTCATCGTTTATAAGTCCTTCATCTACAAGTCTTTTATACAAAGGCGAAGCCTCACCGCATATTATTTCGAGCAACAGTTCAACGCAAACCTTGCTTTTAAGCCGCCTATACGGCGTTTTTATCTTTTGCTTATATCCGTAACAGAATATTGGCGTAAGCACCGGAAAACTCTGCTCTACATAGTTGCTGAGAACACTATCCGGCTCATCAAAGCCAACCCTGTCTATTTCAACGCGCTCACACGGCTTAATTGAGGACTCAATTATACTTAAAACCTCTTTTGTATCAACATTGCCGGCAATACAGATATACATATTGGCAGGGTTATAAAATGTTTCGTAGCATTTATAAAGCAAGTCACTGTTAATCTCCGCGATAGACTCTACCGTGCCGGCAATATCAATTTTAACCGCGTGGTTTAAATACATCTGCGAGAGCATATTGAAAAGCACCTTGAAAGACGGACTGTCATCATACATCCGGATTTCCTGGCCGATTATGCCCTGCTCTTTTTCCACCGTTTCCTTTGTAAAATAAGGTGACTGAACAAAATCCAGCAATATATTGAGGTTTTCATAAAACCTGTCACTGCACGAGAATAAATAGCAGGTGCGGTCAAATGAAGTGAAGGCGTTTGCCATAGCGCCGGTTTCGGCGTACTTAGTAAACGCATCGCCATCCTCACTTTCAAATAGCTTGTGTTCAAGGAAATGCGCAATACCCTCCGGAACGCTCACCGCCTCACCGCCGTTTTTTGAAAAACGGGTATCAATCGAGCCGTACTTCGTACCGAAGATAGCATACGCCGAGGTATATGAAGGCTTTTCGCATATATAGATTTTAAGGCCGTTATCAAGGGTTGCAAGCGTATAGCTTTCCCCTATTTCGCTTTCAAAAATCTGTTTTTGCATTACATTTCCTCCTCGCCGTTGCCGCTTTTTTCGGGCATAAGCATATAAACCGTGTG
>JAFXNY010000121.1 GCA_017529165.1 Clostridia bacterium | reverse complement strand
CTAAATCTACCGTTGTCATAAACATAGCTGGCGTGGAAGCAAGACCGCAGTCAAAAACGGTAACCCCTGAGTTTACTAAAGCTTTTTTCGTAGCGTTACAAATGCGGTCAGCAGTAATTCTGCTATCGTGACCTAAAGCTATTTTTAGCTTTTCAGGGTCTTTATCAAATCTGTTTATGTACCAAACCACAAATGCCGATATTATATCTTCGACCGCTTCATCTGTAAGCTCTATTTTCTTTCCACCCAGTTCACTTGCATACCCTCTTATATCGGTACCGCTTTTAAGAAAACTATAGTCCATAATTCCACCTCAACTAATATTAAACAAATAATATGCTGTAAAATATCCCAAAACAAGCAAAAGAATTGCACACGCTGTAATCACTATAGAGCGAAGAGCAATATCAATATTTCCTCTTTTGTGCCCACTTTGGTTACTCATAAAAATCACCGTTTTTAGCATTTGTTAAAATACGGCAAACTATACGACTTTTACCGCTTGAACAGCGGAAAATATCTGATATCCTAAATATATGGGGGTCTTTGCTTTGAGAATAAATACAATTGACGAAAACAAAATAGAAATATATTTAAGCGGCGGCGAAATAAGAGATATATTCGGCGAATACGCCTTGATTGATTATGATGACCCCGAATGTCGGATAAAAATACATAGCCTTTTTGCCGCTACTGCAAGTGAAATAATCTTTCCTCTTGATTGCAATCGTGTTTTTATCGAAGTAAAGCCTGTAAACACAGGATGTGTAATTTCTTATACAAAGATATATACAAATACAAGAGAAGAAAAAACATATGTGTTTGTTTTTTCTAACAGCGAAAATCTAATATCCTCAATAGACGCATTAAAGGCGTTAGACAGCCTATCCAGCGAGCTTTACATAAACGGAGAAAAATACGCCCTTATTGTAAAAGCCCGAAATGTAAATACAAATGATATGTTACATATAGGCGAATACTGCAAAATAAGCCAAAACAAAAGTGACGCCGTTAGAATACGCGAATACTGGCAAGCAGTCTGCAAAAAAGGCGCAATATTGCGCCTTACAAATGCTTTCTTAAGATGACTTTATTTCCTTTACTCTTTCCGCCATATTCTCTGCAGAAAAAATATAGTTGCCCGCAACCAGCACATTAGCCCCTGCCTTTATTGCAAGAGGAGCTGTTTCGCCGTTTATACCGCCATCTACTTCAATCAAAATATCAAGGTTTTGCCTTTTGCACTCGTCTCTTAAAGCCGTAAGTTTACCGAGTGCCTCAGGCATAAACTTTTGTCCTCCAAACCCCGGCTCTACCGACATTACAAGCACCATATCGCAAAACGGCAACAAGCCGAAAATGCTCTCGGCACCCGTACAAGGCTTGATAACAATTGCCGATTTTACGCCAAGCTCTCTTATTTTTTTAAGAGTTTTTTCATTATCCGATCCGGCTTCAAAGTGGAAGCTTATATAATCGGCATATTTTGCAAACTCATCAATATATCTATGAGGCCTATCAATCATTAAGTGCACATCAAGCGGTAGCTTTGTGTGCGCTTTTATTGACTTTATAACAGGATTACCAAATGATATGTTAGGCACAAACTCTCCGTCCATAACATCGAGGTGAAGCATATCAACGCCGGCTTCTTCAAGCTTTTTGATATCATCTTTAAGCGATAAGAAATCGGCAGTTAAAACCGATGGTGCAATCTTAATCATATATAACCTCTTTTCTAATCATGTAGGTAAATAACCCTTGAGTTGCGATGCATATAAACACTCATAACAACGCCGATACCCAAAAAAGTACATAAAAGCGATGTACCGCCAGAACTAAAAAACGGCAATGTAACGCCGATAACCGGCAAAAGAGAAGTACACATACCAATGTTTATAATTATTTGCGCAAAAATCATTGAAAAAAAGCCTATGCAAATAATCTTTCCGCTCTCTTTACGGCAGTTTTTTGCAATATATATACAACGGAAACAAATAGCCGATAAAAGTATAATTACAAGCATACAGCCGATAAAGCCGAGCTCCTCACCAATGCTCACGAAAATAAAATCGTTTCTGCCCTCAGGCACACCGCCAACTTGGGTAAGGCTACCCTTAAAGAGTCCCTGACCGAAAAAACCGCCGTTAGCAAGTGCTGTACGGGCACGGTACTGTTGGTAAGTGGCGCCTTTAATATCCGCCTCAATATCAAATACACCGATTATTCGCTTGCGCTGGTCTTCGTTCATTACAAAGAAATAAACAATAGGCGAAGCAATTATCATTGCAGATATTGCCGATAAAAAGTATTTCCATGAAACTCCCGCCGCATATAGCATACATAAAAGCATTATCGCAAAAACGAGTGCTGTTCCATCGTCACCCTGAAAATGAATTAACAGTACAGGGAAAGCTCCGTGCAAGCATAAAGGCAACAGATATCGGGGCTTATTTATGTTTTCTTTTACCCTGCTTGCGTGCGCTGCAAATGTGATAATAAAAGATATTTTTAATAATTCGGCAGGCTGAAGTGTAGTAAACCCAAGGTCAAGCCACGCCTTATCATCGGTGCCCTCAGGAGCAAAGCCGATAAAAAATGTAAGAACAACAGGTACAACACCGATAATTGCGGCAAGATACCAACGCCTTAAGAATGTTTCAAAATCAAACATTGATATGAGCACCACCGCAAAAACACCGACAAACATTGATAAAACCTGTATTAAAAACGGACGCATTGTAGATAGGCGATGTGTAACGCTTAAAATCTCAATACTGCCGAAAACAGAGGCGGCTATGCAAATATATAGCAATAGCTTATCCATTTCACGAATATAATCGGCAACACGGGTAGCAGTCCTTGTCAAAACATCGCCCCCTTTTCACAGTATTAATTAAAAAAATATAATGTCAACATATATTTTATTCTATAACTTTAGGTGTTTAATGTCAATAGCAAGCGACAATTTTAGAAATCTAAAAAAAACACTTGCAAATTGGCTTGTTTTCTGTTATTATGTATCTTGCTATGTAATTACTCAGTACTTAAGGAGGTGCGTACCATGGCAAAATGCGATATCTGCAACAAGGAAATTGCTTTTGGTATTAAGGTTTCTCATTCACATAGGCGTTCTAACAGAACATGGAAGCCTAATGTTAAGAAAGTAAAGGCTATTGTAAACGGAACACCTAAGCGTGTAAATGTTTGCACTCGTTGCCTGCGCTCCGGCAAGGTTACCAGAGCAATATAATTGTTTGATTTAAGATTTTCCGCGGTTTTTGCCGCGGTTTTTCTTTATGCGGAGGTTATCTTTTGATAAAAGCGGTTTTATTTGATTTAGACGGCACACTTGCTGATTCACTACTCGACTTATCAATATCAACTAATTACGCTATAGGAAGATTTGGATATAAACCACAACCCACAGAAAGCTTTAAGCTTTTTGCTGGTGACGGGATTCCTAAAATGATTGAGCGTGCACTACCCGAAGATATAGACAAAAAGAACGAAGTGGATAATATTATGCCCGTGTTTTTAGAGTATTACGGCAATCACTTTTGTGATAATACAACAGCATACGAAGGTGTAGTTGAGCTTATAGATAATCTCAAATCTAAAGGTATTGCTGCTGCAGTTGTAACTAACAAAGCACAGGAAATGGCAGAAAAGGTAGTACATAAGCTTTATGACAATCGTTTTGATTTGGTACTTGGAAAGCGTGACGGTGTACCGCCAAAGCCCGACCCTACAGCCGCACTTATGGCCATGAGTAAGTTGGATGTAAAACCGAGCGAGTGCATATTTGTGGGTGACAGTAAAATGGATGTTATGGCAGGCGTAAACAGTGGTGCATACCCGATAGGTGTACTTTGGGGATTTAGAGAAAAAGAGGAGCTCATAAGCGGCGGCACAAAACGGTTAATAGAAAAACCGCAAGAATTACTTGCAATAATTGACAGTTTACGATAAAATATCTATGGGGTGTTTTTATGAAAAAAAGTGATTATCTTAATTGGGATGAATACTTTATGGGCTTAGCGTTTCTCTCATCTTTAAGAAGCAAAGACCCGTCCACTCAAGTCGGGGCATGCATAGTAGATAAGGATAATAAAATAGTATCCGTAGGCTATAACGGAATGCCACATCATTGCAGTGACGATATATTCCCTTGGGGTCATGGTGAGGGACTTGATTCAAAGTACCTATATGTATGCCATGCTGAGCTTAATGCAATACTTAACTGCCACTACGGAACGGTTAAGGGTTGCACTCTGTATAGCACCTTATTCCCCTGCAATGAATGTGCTAAAGCGATAATTCAGTCGGGAATATCTGAAGTTGTTTATATGAGCGATAAATATGCCGATACTGACGGAGTCAAGGCTTCAAAGCGTATGTTTGACAGTGCGGGTATTAAATACAGAGAGCACAAGTTCACCGGCAAAAAAATCAATTTCGAACTTTAATATTTTTGCCTTGATTTTTATGTAAAACTGTGATATTATACATAGGTCGCTTATGTGACTTGCGCTGATAGCTCAGCTGGATAGAGCATCTGCCTTCTAAGCAGAGGGTCGGGGGTTCGAGTCCCTTTCAGCGCGCCAAATAGAGAAATCGTGTATTCATGCGGTTTCTCTATTTTTTTCTTTATTTATGCTGTTATACGGTTATTTATTTTTATAATTTAATTGTTAAAAATAATAATTAAATTGTATTATTATCAACATAAAAGTCACACGAAAGTCACACAAATTATAAAAGAATTAAGCCCCTCCGGAGTGGAGGGGCTTTTGCTATTCGTTATCCGATTCATCGGGTGTATCATCTTTGTATTTTTCTTTGAGTATCTCAATTGCTTTTATTATTGGTTTAGGAACCGGTATTCCCATAAGGGCTGCATTTTCAATTATACTTATACCTTCGTTGGCAATAAATGCAATAATCACCGCATCCCGTATGTAAGCTGTGTGCATAATCAAATCAAGCCTATACGCCACTAAAACAATCAGTAGCGTTATTCCCTTTCGGAACAGTCCTTTCCATCCAACCCGGGATTCGAGGGCTCCGTTTGGCGTTTTAGGGCTCTTTTTGAAAACACCTGCCAAGATAAGCCCTGTAATGTAATCAACCCCCATAAGTATAATAAGAGTTGCGAGAGCTCCGTCCCACGGTCCGAACAAGAAAACTACAAAGGAACCTACCATTCCGCATACCGCATTAAATACATCTTTGTACTTCATTTTCTTGTCCTCACTCTACCCATATTCTTACAGCATCGATTTCACGCCCGAAATTGCCGGCATAGCCATTTCTGCTATTATTTTCGTTATATCCGGTAACTTCAGGCAACCAACGGCCGCTTTGTAATTCATGTACACCGTAATGAATTGTCTTTCCGGTATCTGTACGGAGCATAACAGCATCTATAGGTTGCTCAAGATTTCCGGCATAGTCATTCAGATTTTTAACTTCCGGCAGCCATCTACCTTTTGTAAGAGTAGTACCTTTTACATGCACTTTGTAATAAACATTTCCAGAAGTTAAATGAACTTCTAATGCATCAATTTCATTGCCTATATTTCCAGCATAAGCCATGACACCTTTGCCCGTAATACCTGTAATATTATTTAGCCATTTTTTCTTACGATAATCATGGATGCGATATATTACTTCAGGTTTCTTAATTGCGGGAGTTGTTTTCTTTTTCAATCCACAAAACGAAATAAGACCTTCGGCAACAGCTCTCGCATAATTGGTCTGACCTGCGTCTGAAGTGATAACTTTATAATCAAAGGTACCGTCCATAAAGCCGCCCTCAACGAGTACCGCCGGAACTTTGTTCTGGTTTATGACATAAAAGTTTGCCGTCTTTATGCCCCTGCCTTTAAGACCTGTGTACTTAACAAGCCTGTCATATACAAGTTCTGCAAGTTTGGTATCGGCAGGGATAGGGTTTCTGTCAGTATAAACCTCTACGCCTGTTGCACTGTTCCAATTAGATGTATAAGCGTTATGGTGAATAGATACAAGACAAGCAACGCCAGCCTTTATGTATTCATTAACTCTTTGTGACAAAGGCTCGTCAAT
>JAFXNY010000120.1 GCA_017529165.1 Clostridia bacterium | reverse complement strand
TCTCGATTGCGCAGGTTTTCGCCCCCTCGATCTCAAAAATACTGTGGGGCAGTTCTGTCTCTTCAATAAATGCCTCATACGCCGCATCAAAAAGAATGACCGAGCCGTTTTCGTTGGCAAAATCCACCCACTGTTTCAGTTGCTTGCGTGTAAACACCGCGCCGGTGGGGTTACCCGGTGAGCAAATGTAAATAATGTCAGCTTTTGCCTCTTTCGCAGGCGACGGCAGAAATCCGTTGTCTTTACCTGTGGGTAGATGAATTATTCTTCTGCCTGCCATAATGTTGGCGTCAACATAAGCGGGATATGCCGGCTCCATAATAAGCGCGGTATTCGACCCGCTGAACAAATCGAGTATATCTCCGAGCTCATCACTCGCCCCACTTGATACAAATACCTCATCGGCATTTATATTAACGTCGCGTTTATTATAATGTGTGGCAATTATTTCGCGCAGAAAGGGTGCGCCGCACTCGGGCATGTATCCGTGAAATGTTTGCTTCGCCGCCTGATCGTCTACCGCCCCGTGCAACGCTTTTATAACAGCGGCCGGGAGAGGCAGTGAAACATCGCCGATACCGAGCCTTAACAGGTGTGCATTCGGATTTTTTTCAAGATACGCATTAACCTTCTGCGATATATTATAAAAAAGATATGAGTCTTTCAAATTTGCGTAATTTGTGTTTGGCTTTAGCATTTGGTTTCTCCCTCGTATACCGTTTCGGCAGGGCCGGTCATGGTAATTTTATATTTGTGGTTTACTGCAATTTCAAGTGTTCCGCCGTCAAGTTTTACGGTGATCGGCTGATCAAATTCACAAAGCCCTTTGCTGACTGCTGCCGAAACGACCGCGCAAGCACCGGTGCCGCAAGCTAAAGTTATACCGCTTCCTCTTTCCCAAACGCGCATACGGATTATATTATCTCCTATAACTTCGGCAAATTCCGTATTCACGCCACCGGGGAAAAGTTCGCTATGCTCCATTTGCGGACCAATAGTGGAAACTGCGGAATTTTCCGCGTTTTTTACAAATATAACAGCGTGCGGATTACCGACAGATACCGGAGTGCAAATGATCTCTCCGTTTTCAAGCGGAACGGTTATATCCTTGGAGACTTCCGCCCTGCCCATATCAACAGATACCTGTTTTACCTTGCCGGCAATAAGGCGTAAATTGAGGGTTTTAATACCCGAAAGCGTTTCAATGCGCAGATTGGTTTTTTCTGTATAACCCTTTTCGTAAACATATTTGCCCACGCACCTGATTCCGTTGCCGCACATTTTGGCTTCACTACCGTCCGCATTGAAAATGCGCATTTTGAAATCTGCTACGGATGAGGGGGATATAAAAATCATACCGTCAGATCCGGCACCAAAGTGGCGCTCAGAAAGACGAACGCAGATTTCTTTAATTTTTTCCGGCACATTTCCGTAAACATATAAATAGTCGTTGCCAAGCCCCTGCATTTTAGTAAAGTGCATAAAATCACTCGCCTTTCATTTTATGAAACGCTGCGCCGATAAAGCCTAAAAACAGCGGATGCGGCTTGTTTGGGCGCGACTTAAACTCAGGGTGATACTGAACACCCACATAAAAATCACGGTCGGGAATCTCTACCGTTTCGACGAGAAGACCGTCGGGCGACATACCCGAAAGCGTAAGCCCGCATTTCTGCAAGGTATCGCGGTAATCGTTATTAAACTCATAACGGTGGCGGTGCCGTTCACTGATACCAAGGGTTTTATAACACTGTTCCATTGTAGTTCCCGGTTTGATTTTGCAAGGATATGCTCCGAGCCGTAGTGTGCCGCCTTTATCGACTTTGTCGCTCTGCCCCGGCATAAAGTCAATCACTTTATTTTTGCAGTTTTCGTCAAATTCTCCGGAGTTGGCGTCCTTTATACCGGCAACGTTTCGCGCATATTCGATTACCGCTATCTGCATACCAAGGCAAATACCGAAATAGGGTGTTTTATGTTCTCGCGCATACTTTGCCGCCGTTATCATACCCTCAATTCCTCTTCCGCCAAAGCCGCCGGGGACTATAATCCCGTCAAGACCGCCAAGCGTTTCATCAGCGTTATGCTCGGTCAGATTTTCAGAGTCTATCCAGTGGATCCTAATATGAGTATTATAAAAATATCCCGCGTGGCGCAAAGACTCAGCGACTGATAAATAAGCGTCGTGCAGCGCTACATATTTTCCTACAAGTCCGATATTTACAGTATAAGGTCTCTCTTTAATTCTCTTTACCATAGCCGACCAGTCTTTAAGGTCTGGCTTCTTTGCTTTAATGCCGAGTTCACGACATACGACAGACGAAAAATCCGCTTTTTCAAGCATAAGAGGCGCTTCATAGAGATTTGGCAGAGTGATATTTTCAATTACGCAGTCCTTTTTTACATTGCAGAAAAGCGAGATTTTTTCGAATATACTTTCTTCAAGCGGTTCGTCGCAACGAAGAATTATAATATTGGGGTTAACGCCCATACCCTGAAGTTCTTTAACCGAGTGCTGTGTGGGTTTAGTCTTGTGCTCCTCAGAGCCATGAAGATAGGGCACAAGCGTTACATGAATGAAAAGGCTGTTTTCGCGCCCGACTTCAAGCGCCACCTGCCTTGCCGCTTCAATAAACGGTTGCGATTCGATATCGCCTATTGTTCCACCTATTTCTGTTATTACAACATCAGCGTCCGAATGTTTTCCGACATTATATACAAACTCTTTGATTTCATTGGTAATATGCGGAATAATCTGCACGGTGGAGCCCAAATACTCGCCCCGGCGCTCTTTATTAAGCACATTCCAATACACCTTGCCAGTGGTAAGATTGGAATATTTATTAAGGTCTTCATCAATAAATCGCTCATAATGCCCGAGATCAAGATCGGTTTCGGCGCCGTCCTCGGTTACATATACTTCGCCGTGTTGGTAAGGACTCATAGTTCCCGGGTCAACATTTATGTAAGGGTCAAGCTTTTGCGCGGCAACTTTAAGCCCTCGCGCTTTTAAAAGCCGACCGAGCGAAGCAGCGGTAATACCTTTGCCGAGTCCTGAAACCACACCGCCTGTTACAAAAATATACTTTGTCATAGATTTCTCTCCTTACTCCCATTCCACCGTTGCGGGCGGTTTTGATGTTATATCGTAAACCACTCTGGTAATTCCTTTG
>JAFXNY010000119.1 GCA_017529165.1 Clostridia bacterium | reverse complement strand
TTAAAAATTAAGTTTTTTGTCTGGCTGAGGGGCGGTCTCTTTTGAGACCGCCCCTTTTTCTATTCTGCTTGTGCAAATCGCACCGTTTCCATTGCGTCCTTTGCATACTTATCCGCACCGATTTTTTCAGCATATTCTTTTGTCAAAACCGCACCGCCCACAATAATTTTACACCAAGGAGCTTTGGCTCTCAGCTCTCGTATAGTTTCTTCCATTGCGGGAACGGTAGTTGTCATAAGAGCGCTTAGTCCCACAAACGGTGCGTGTAATTCGACAGTTTTCTTAACAATATCCTCGCTCGGCACATCTTTCCCGAGGTCCACAACATTAAAACCGTAGTTTTCAAGCAAGAGCTTCACTATGTTTTTGCCTATATCGTGGATGTCGCTCCGTACCGTTGCAATCACAAAAGTATCTTCCTTATTTTGCGTGCTTTCAGCCGATACTGCGGTTTTTATAACCTCAAACGCACTCTTTGCCGCTTCGGCACTCATAAGCAGTCCCGGCAAATATACCGTTTTGTTTTCAAACCCCTCACCTACTATATTAAGCGCAGGTATTATATCCTCATTTACGATGTCAATACCGGACATATTTTTAAGCTTTTCTTTTGTACAAAGCGCCGCATTATCTTTAAGGCCTTTAATAATGGCGTCCTTAAGCGTTAAGCTGTCCGTCTGGGTATTATCGGTCTTATAAGGCAAGTCTGAAGTGGCGGTAATATATTCGCTAAAGTTTTGGTCCATTCCGCACAAAGCTTTATAGGCATAATATGTTTTCATCATAGCGGCGGAATACGGGTTCATAATAGCTGCCGATAGTCCGTTTTCTAAAGCAAGCGCAAAAAACAGGCTGTTTATAGCTTCCCTATCCGGCAGACCGAAGGAAACATTTGAAACACCAAGCGAAGTATGAACACAAAGCTCAGTTTTTATCCGTTTTACGGCTTTTAGCGTTTCTTTTGCGGCAAGACTGTCAGCACTGATTGTAAGCGCTAAAGGGTCAAAAACTATATTCTTTTTATCTATGCCGTAGCTATCCGCCACTTTAAGTATATTCTTTGCAATCTCTACTCGTCCGTCCGCCGTTTCAGGTATGCCGTTTTCATCAAGTGTAAGCGCTATTACCACGCCGCCGTATTTCTTCACAATCGGAAACACGGCTTCCATACTTTCTTTTTTGCCGTTTACCGAGTTTATAAGCGGTTTACCGTTATACATACGAACAGCCGTTTCCATAGCCGATATATCCGAAGTATCTATACAAAGTGGCAGGTCAACTACAGCCTGCAATTCTGTTACCGCCTTTTTTAGCATTTCTGTCTCGTTTATATCCGGAAGACCCACATTAACATCAAGTATATGCGCACCTTTTTCCTGCTGACCTATACCCTCTGATAAAATATAGTTTATATCGTTTTCAACAAGTGCTCTCTTAAAACGCTTTTTCCCTGTCGGGTTTATTCGCTCACCTATAAGAACAGGTCTTACTCCAAACTCTACCGCTTGCGTATAGGATGATACCATGGTTGTATTATTATGCTCTATATTGATAGGCTCAACGCCCTGTATTTTGTTTTTAAGAGCGGCGATATACTCCGGTGTTGTACCGCAACAACCGCCGGCTATGCGAACACCTTTTTTTACAAGCTCACATATTTTCTCTGCAAACTCATCTGCGCCTACATCAAATACCGTTTTCCCGTTTACCGATTTCGGAAGACCGGCATTAGGCTTAAATATAACCGGCACCGAAGCATATTTTAATAGTTCCTCTATAACAGGTCTTAGTTGTTTAGGACCTAGAGAGCAGTTAGCGCCAAGGGCCGTAACACCCATTCCCTCAAGAAGCGCCACCATAGCGGCAGGGCAGGCGCCGGTCATAAGATTACCATCCTCATTATAAGCGTTTGAAACAATTACCGGCAAATCGCTGTTTTCCTTTGCCGCCAGCAGTGCCGCCTTGGTTTCATAGCTATCGTTCATAGTCTCAATCAAGATAAGGTCGGCGCCGTATTCTACACCCAAGCGTACTGTTTTTGCAAATGCCGAGACGGCGTCCTCAAAGCTGAGGTCGCCAAGCGGCTTTAAGAGCTTGCCTAAGGGGCCTATATCAAGCGCTATAAACTTTTCCTGCGGTGAGCCGCTTAGTTTCTTTGCCCTCTTTACATTATCTATTGCGGCTTTAATTATTTTTTCGAGCTCGTCTGACGAAAACTTAAGCGGGTTTGCGCCGAATGTGTTTGTACAAACAACATTACTGCCTGCGTCAAAATACGCCTTGTGTATCTCGGTTATAATCTCCGGCTTTGTTATATTAAGAAGTTCCGGATACTCGCCTGGCTTTAATCCCTTTTCCTGCAAAAGGGTACCCGTGCCGCCGTCAAAGCAGACTATATTCTTTTCTAAAAACTGAGTAAACTTCATAAATTACCTCTTAAATCGTTACAAAGTCCCATAACCGCAGTTACAGATTTTGAAGGCACCATAATCATACTATCCGTAAGTGTAAGCCCTATATTCTTTTGGCAATTAAGGCAAGAAAAAATATCCTTTTGGTATGAAAGGTCAAAATCGCCGTAACCGGGGCTGAAGCGTGGCTTAATCTCTGTTTCATATTCCGATTTAATATCTTCACAAAACATATCACACAAACTCTCAATCTGCTCTGCGCCGATAGCACTGAATATCATCGCTTTTAAGGGAGAAACCGAACTGTATTTTGAAATAAGCCTGTCTATTCCAACGCCTATCGTAGCTGAAAAAACCGCCGCTTTTTTACATCCCGTAAGATTTTTTGCCAAGCTCTTAGATTTTACACAAAAAGCGCCAAAATCACATTCGTCTTCTTTTATACTTAAATCAAAAACATCAAAACACACTTTGTATGAAATGCTTTTTATTGCGTCTTTTATGCACTCCCTAAGTATGTTTTCGGGAAAAGCAGTATCGCCTTTGCATCCGGCATAACGCAAAACCTCTTTTGTGTTTACCGGCAAGCTGTTGTAATTTTTAATCTGCACCATAATTCTATTTACCTAATATATCGGACAAGTTTTCTTTAATTTTCCGTGCCACATCCGGCTTATTCATAGAGTACACATGAACATTACTGATTCCGTTAGCGTAAAGGTCTATTATCTGGTCGGTAGCATAGGCAATTCCCGCCTGCTTCATAGCCGCCGGATCGTTACCGAACTTATCCACAAGACTTTTGAACCTCTGCGGCATAAACGAGCCCGAAAGCTTTATAGCTCTTTCAACTTGATTTGCGTTTGTAATAGGCATTATGCCGGCGATAACCGGCACGGTTATTCCTGCCTCACGAATCTTATAAAGGAAATTGTAAAGCAGGTTATTATCAAAAAACATTTGAGTTGTGAGAAAATCACACCCGGCTTCGACCTTGGCTTTAAGCATTTTGATATCCTCGTGCTGGTTCAGGCTTTCCGGATGTATTTCGGGATAACATGCACCGCCAATGCAAAAATCTTTATCTGATGATTTAAGTTCTTTTACAAGCTCTATTGCATATTTATAATCCCAACTGCTTTTATCGGCATTTTGAAGCTCTTCGGGAATATCGCCGCGAAGTGCCATAACATTCTTTATGCCTGCCGCTTTAATCTCTTTAATTTTCTGTGCCACCGTCTCTTTGGTTGAAGACACACAGGTAAGGTGCGCCAGAGTGGGCACAGAGTGTTTCTCTTTTATGTTTTTTGCTATATCCAGCGTATATTTGCTCGTTCCTCCTCCGGCACCGTATGTAACGCTCATAAACGCAGGTTTTAGCTCGGCTATTTTCTCTATTGCCGGTTTTATGCTTTCAAAACCCGATTGTGTTTTAGGAGGAAAAACCTCAAATGAAAGCGAAAACTTGTTTGTTGTTAAAATATCAATTATTTTCATATATTTCCCTCCTTACAATTACTTTTAGTATTATACAACAATCACACACGGTAAATCAAGTGATTTACCGTGTGTGATGTTTGCTATGCTTTTTATCTATTCAATTCCCACAACTTTATATCCTGCATCCTCCACAGCAGAGATAAGCAAGGAGTTATCTATATCCTTGCTTAATTCAATTTTTGCGGTGCCTGTTTTATGACTTACCACAGCTGTTTCTACACCGTCAATGCTCTCTATTGCTGCCTTTATGCGAGCCTCACAATGCTCGCACATAATACCTTTGATTTTTATGGTTTTCATTTTTCTTTCCTCCTTAAACGGTTTGAATAAATTAAGTCTTAATGCGTTTGATACCACAAAAACGCTCGAAAAGCTCATTGTCACCGCCGCTATCATGGGGCTTAGCGTGATACCGACAGGCGATAATGCGCCTGCCGCCAGCGGTATGCAAACGGCGTTGTAGAAAAACGCCCAAAAAAGATTTTCTTTTATGTTCTTATATGCCCGCCGGCTGAGCTTAATTGCAGAAACCAAATCTGAAAGCCTGCTTTTTACAAGAACAACATCGGCAGAGTCTAACGCTATATCTGCCCCTGCTCCTATTGCCACTCCTACATCCGCTCTTGTAAGCGAGGGTGCATCGTTTATGCCGTCCCCCACCATTATTACCATGTCTCCCTTTATAAGCTCACAAATTATTTTATCTTTATCCTGCGGCATAAGCTCGGCGTAAAACTCACTAATGCCTACACTCTTTGCCACTGATGATGCCGTAACCTTGTTGTCCCCTGTAAGCATTATTACCCTTTTACCGCCTTTTTTAAGCTCGGCGATACAGGTTGCGGCTTCGGGCTTTATTTTATCCGCAACCGCTATGATTCCCAAAGCTCTTTCACCAAGAGAAAATACAAGCGGTGTTTTGCCCTCTCCTGAAAAACGCTTTGCTGTTTCTATGTCTTCATCTAATAAACTAACATTATCTGATATAAACCTCAAACTTCCGCCAAGCAAGGTTTGCGTGTTTGCTTCGCCCTTTACTCCGCTACCTGTTAAAGCCTTAAAGTTTTTAACCTCTAACGGCTCTACTTCATTTTCCTCACAGTATTTTACAATTGCCTTTGCCAGCGGATGTTCGCTTTTACTTTCAAGCGATAAAGCCAGAGATAACAGTTGTTTTTTATCCGATGAGGCGCAGGTATAAACATCGGTAACTTCGGGCTGTCCTAAAGTGATAGTGCCGGTTTTATCTAAAACTATTATGTCTGCTTTTCCGCAGTTTTCAATGGCCGTTGCGTTTTTGAATAGTATTCCATGCTTTGCTCCCACGCCTGACGCTACCATTATCGCCACCGGAGTTGCGAGCCCTAATGCGCAAGGACAGCTTATTACAAGCACGCTTACCGAATGTGTAAGTACTTTCGAAATATCCCCCGATAAAAGCGCCCAAATTATTGCAACACAAATAGCAACAGCAATTACTACCGGAACAAAAACGCCGGCAACCTTGTCCGCTAAAGCCGCTACGGGCGCCTTGCTTGTCGCCGCATCAGACACGGTTTTTATCACTGCCGATAGCGTTGTATCTTCGCCCACCGCAGTAGCACGAAACTCTATATATCCTGTAATATTAACAGTGCCCGAAAAAACACGGTCACCGGGTTTCTTATCGGCAGGAATACTCTCGCCGGTTAGTGCCGACTCATTTACAGAAGTCTGCCCCGATATAATCTCGCCGTCAACCGCTATACTTTCTCCCGGGCGCACGGCAATTATATCGCCTACCGCAACTTTGGATATGGGCAATATTTTTTCTTTTCCGTCCCTTATAACCGTCACAGTATCGGGAGCCAAGTGGGCGAGCTTTTCGAGCGCCGTGGCGGTTTTGTTTTTAGCTTTTGACTCAAACATTTTACCGAGTGTAATAAGAGTTAGTATCATAGCGGCGGACTCGAAATAGTACTCTCCCGAATACGAGGGCAAAACTATTGCTTTATAGAGTACTGCCGTACTGTAAGCAAAGGACGAGAAAGAGCCGAGCGCCACGAGAGTATCCATATTAGGAGAACCGTGAATTAAACCCTTAATACCGTTTGTAAAAAAGCGACCGTTTATTACCATAACCATGCTTGCGAGCAAAAGCTCAGTAAGCCCTATTGCCGCATGGCTTGAGGATAAAACAAAGGGTAGCGGCAAGGAAACCATATGCCCCATAGATATATACATAAGTATAATTAAAAAGACAAGTGAATAAAGAAATCTTTTTTTAAGCTTCTTTGCTTCTTTAGAAAAAATGGCGGTTGAGCTTTTTTTGCTTTCTTTATTTTCTCCCGAAATCGCCGCACCGTAGCCTGCCGCACGAACGGCAGCGATTATTGTATCCGTTTCTGCACTGCCTTTAACAGTCATAGAGTTTGTAAGCAGGTTTACCTGGCAGTCTTCTACGCCCTCAACTGCGCTCACCGCCTTTTGCACCCTCGCACTGCACGCCGCACAGCTCATACCGGTTATATCGTATTTTTGCATTTATCTTCTCCTATCTCATAAGCTTATACACCGTTTCGGCAAGCTCATCAATAACGCTCTCATCTCCGGCTTTTATATCCCTTAAAACGCAGGTGTGCATATGGTTTTTAAGCAGTTCTCTGTTAAAGGCACTCATTGCCGCACTTACTGCCGCCGATTGTATAAGCACATCGTTACAGTAAGCGTCATTTTCTATCATACCCTTAATCCCTCTTATCTGACCCTCTATCCTGCTAAGCCTGTTAATAAGTGACTTTTTAAGTTCGATATCACGCTCGGTTGTTTTATCGGAACAACAACAGCATTTTTCTTTTTCACTGCCCATTATATTACCCTCCGCTTTGATTTTCGTATGCATTATATACCCTATGGGGGTATATGTCAAGTCAAAAAATACAGCGACAAGGTATCTGCCGCTGTATTGGTATCTTATTTACTCTGTTTCTATATTGGTTGCATCGCCGATTGAGTCATATTCTACCGATTTAACAGTGAAATCTTTTATGTCCTCTTCATCGTCAAAGTCTTCATAATCTTTTTCGGCAACCTCGCCGTCAAATACTACTGTATAAACGAACGGACCGTAACCGAGCCAAAACTCCATTGTTTCAAGATTATGACCGTTAGTGTACCATTCCGCATCAATTAACTCTTGACCGGTTTTGCCTATCCAACTATCCATTTCTTCTCTGGTCATTATCTGCTCGCTTAGGTTCTCCATTTTGTCAATTTTAAGCGGAGAAATCAGCTTATTTCGTTTCTTTTCATAATCTTCTTCTAAAATATCAAGGTCCATAATGGTTTCAGAATCCTCTTCGGATAGGTTGGATATTGCTCTATAGTATGTTCCGTTAAGATTAAATGCATAAACATAACACTGCTCGTAGCACGCTAATTGCTGATCCTCAATCTTAAGAGCAATTATATCCCCTAAAGTCTTTAATGAATCGACTGATACATTTGTAAGGTCTATCGGCTTTTCAGAGCTTGTGTTGCCCGCTTTTCCGCAGGATACCAACAATGCCAAAGCCATAAGAATAGATAATGCTGAAAATATAATCTTTTTCATAATTATTCTCCTTTTCATTCAGCTAGCAAATCATAACTTTGAAACAGTATGTTTTATTCGTATTCTATCGTTGCAACCGGTTTTGCTGATATATCATAAAGCACACGGTTAATGCCGTTTACCTCTGCGAGTATTCTGTCCCTTATCTTATAAAGCAGAGGATAGGGTATTTCTTCGATTGTGGCACTTGTGGCGTCAACCGAGTTTACAGCACGCAAGATTGCCATCCACTCGAATGTGCGCTTGCCGTCCTTAATACCTGTTGACTTAAAGTCCGGCACTACAACAAAATACTGCCATACCTTGCCCTCAAGACCTGCCTTACTAAACTCTTCACGAAGTATTGCATCCGCCTCGCGCAGAGCCTCTAAGCGGTCACGGGTTATAGCGCCCACACAGCGAACGCCGAGGCCGGGGCCTGGGAACGGCTGACGGTAAACCATATTATCGGGCAGCCCCAATTCCTTACCTACAACTCTTACCTCGTCTTTATAAAGGAACTTAACCGGCTCTACGAGACTGAAATTAAGGTCCTCGGGCAGACCGCCTACATTGTGGTGTGCCTTAACGCCGTCACTCTCCAAAATATCGGGGTAAATTGTGCCCTGTGCTAAAAACTCGATACCCTCTAACTTCTTTGCCTCCTCGGCGAATACATCAATAAATACCTTGCCTATAATTTTTCTCTTAGTTTCGGGGTCATCTACACCGGCAAGCTTATCTAAAAAGCGGTCTGTAGCGTCAACATATATAAGGTTAGCGTCCATCTGGTCTCTGAAAACCTTAATTACCTGCTCGGGTTCGCCTTTGCGAAGAAGTCCGTGGTTTACATGCACGCACACAAGGTTTTTGCCTATTGCTTTAATAAGAAGTGCCGCCACGACAGACGAATCAACACCGCCCGAGAGCGCCAGCAACACCTTTTTATCACCTATCTGCTTTTTAAGAGCCTCAATCTGCTCGGCGATAAACGCACGGGCAAGCTCGGGGCTGTTTATTCTTTTCATACTTTCAGGTCTTCTGTTATTTTCCATATTCTTCTACCTCCGCATTTTTAATAATAGAATATTTTACTCTCTTTATATGCCAATATCAAGCATTTTTTCAAAAAAATTGCCCGCCCTGCAACGCAAGGCGAGCTTTTGGGGGTTGCAATTATCGAAATATATCCGATAATTAATGACTGATATTATTTTTCCAACTTTCTTCGGTCAATTTTATCCTTAATATACTCCGATATACTTTCAAAATACACACAGCCCAAAACTAAACCGGTGAGTAGACCTATTATCCCTACACAAATCGATATGATTTTTAATGTGTTTTTCATATACAAAACTCCTAAAATGCTTTTTTTCTTATAATTTTTCGGGTAAGCTTATTAACGTTAGTAAAAGCGACATCGGCAGTGATTCTTATGCTTTCTTTCTTTGAACAAGAGTTTCCTGCGGCAATTGTTTTGCTTATATAATCGATATCCTCTTTACCATTCTGAAAAACCACCTGCAAAACCATCTTTGTTTTTTCATATCCGCATTTAATCATGTCCTCGATGTTTTGCTGACTAATAACAAAAGATTCTTTTAATATACTCTTGCCGGGAAATACTATTTTTATAATTTTATTGTCAAAATTATTGTTTTCAAACCTATAGCAAACATCGTCAAAATATATGCATATTATATAATCAAGATCGTGATTCAAAAGAGGATAAACCGGTATATTATCTACTGTAGCACCGTCAAAGTATAATGTGTCATCAATTCTTATGCCTTTGCTATAAATCGGCAAAGAAACACTTGCTTTTAAGTGTTTTTCAATATTTCCTTTATTGACTTTGGACAAGTCTTTATAAAAAACACTCCTTGTTTTTAAATTTAAAAGTGTACAATAAAAAATACCGGGTATATCTGCATTGTTACATATACTTATAATATTATATCTGAGCAATTGACTTCTTAATATTTGGCTAATAAGAAATCTTTCTTCGTCGCCACAAATATTTCGCCACATGTGCTCTGCCTTGTCTAGTTTGCCAGTAAAATACGAATAACCATTTAGCACTCCTATAGAGGCGCAACTCATACATTTAATATCATCTATACTTAAAAATTCGGATATTGCTTTTAATGCTCCTATTTGATATGCGCCTTTTGCAAAACCACCCGACAATACCAACCCAACATTCATTTTAATCACCAAATGACAGACTGCGGCATTAAACCGCAGTCTTGATAATACAGTTATTTTATAACTGCTCCGTCGCCGTCTTTGAAACTGCCACAAAGAATCATAATAAAATCAACCAGCGCACCAATTCCGAGCAAACCACCGGTGAATAGCCAAACGATGCCTGTTCCTACTTTGCCTGCATAAAATCTATGAACGCCTAAAACTCCCAGGAAAAAGCACAACACCGCCGCTGTTCCTTTTGATTTTCTTGATACTACAACTTCTGACATTTTTTTCCCTCCCAAATGTAATATAATGATCTTGCTTTATAACTAAACGGTTATAAAACAATATTATTATAAAGCCTTCGTGATAAAATGTCAATACCAAATAGTTATAATCTGAGGTGCGTAATGAACAGTTACTATCCGAGGCTTAAAGATTTGCGAGAAGATAATGATTATTCGCAAAGCGATATAGCCTCTTACCTTTCAATGAAACAACCGCAATATAGTCGTTATGAGCGAGGTATTCGCGACATTCCCACTGATATTCTTATAAGTCTTGCCAAACTTTACAAAACATCTACAGACTATATTTTAGGGCTAACAAACGAGACAAAGCCATATATGTAAAAGCAACTCAGGATTTACTTGAGTTGCTTTTTTTGTAAATTAATCATATTACAGTATCGCACAAACGGTGAGCATTTCACGGGCTTTTAGGTAGATTTCCGTTGATTTTTCTATTGGCAACGGATTTCTGCCTCTGCCGAACTCTATAGTAAAGCCCGGGCGCTCAAAGGTTTTTACAAACCAGTCTTTAAACCCGCCTCCTACAGCTGTGCCCTGCGGCACATCAAGCGCATATCCGCTCGTGGCGGCTAAAATCTGCGCCATTTGCTTGCTTCTTTTCTCACAATAGCTTTTATAGCCCCAATAAATCACTTCGCCCTGTGTATGCATAGCGCAAACATGATGTATATTTTCTCTCTCACAAAGTGACACTAAAGCCGCTGTTTCAGGCTCGCTGTTCGGTTTGCTGCCGCCAAAGCGTGAGGGACCGGCAGTATATATGCCGGCTTCTATTTCACGGCGTTTGACCTCGTCAAAATCGGCATCAAAATTGTGATTTATATCAACACCCCTGAAGTTTGCGTTCCAATGCGCAAAAACTCCACCGCAAAGCCTTGTTATTTCTCCTGCTTTTTTGCCTGCGGCAGATGCGCCGGATATTGATATTTCACAGCCGTCCGGATTAACACGGGGAACAAATATAAGTCCTCTGCCCTCAAGAGCTTTTCTGATATTTATCCCCTCAAGAGCAGTCCTATTCTCATACGCATACGCCATTTCCTCTAAAAACATAAGGCAGATATTGCTTGTAATATGCTCACTACCGTGAAAGGCGGCGGCAAAGAGAGTATAGCTCTCACCCTCCCCTAGCCTTACTGCCGGTATATCTCTGCCCACAACGCTTTTGCCAAGTGATAATCTTTCTAAAAAACTATATTTTTCGCAAAGTATTCTTATAATCTCGTTTATATCTTTGTATCCGTAATTTTCGCTTCTTGTAACTCTTGACATTTCAGTCACCACCCGATATTCTAATAATGGTTATTATTAAATATATATGAGAGGAACAGCCTTATGAATACCGAAGAAAAACAGAAAGATACGAATTACATATATAAAGGTGCGATTATAAATCTACGGCTCGATACCGCAGTTTTGCCAAACGGCAGGCTTGCCAAAAGAGAAGTGGTAGAGCACCCGGGCGGAGTGTGTGTTTTGCCCATAGACAAAAGCGGCGATATACTGCTCGTAAAACAGTTCCGCTATCCTTATATGAAAGAGACTCTCGAAGTGCCTGCCGGAAAGCGTGATAAAGACGGTGACAGCGACCCCCTGACCTGCGGAAAAAGAGAGCTTAAAGAAGAGACAGGTGCCACTGCTAAAAATTACATCCCACTCGGCACGCTGTACCCCTCGCCCGGATATACAGATGAAATAATATATATGTATGCCGCAACGGGTCTGTCTTTCGGGGAAGCCGAGCCGGATGAGGACGAGTTTATAAACCTTGTACGCATACCTCTAAAAGAGTCGGCAGATATGGTAATGCGAGGCGAAATACCCGATTCCAAAACCCAAACGGCGATACTAAAGGCGCAATTTTTAATACAAAACGGCGAAATACGGTTGACAAGCAATAAAAAAGATTTATAATAATGGTAATAATAAAAAAACAGAGTAGACTTTAAGGCGTAAAGTGTCGTATAAACGGGGAGTTGTTATACGAACGAAGCGGTTTTCCGCGCGGTCTTTTAGTTGCATCCCGCTGGCAATAATAGCGAAAACCTCCTATTATCTGTTAGTCAGGATGATAGGAGGTTATTTTATGCAAAAAAACACAAGTATCTTAAAAAAGGAATACTGGCTCAGTGCGGCTAAGAACTTCGGTTCTACCGATATGCTGGCGATAGCCGGAATAATAATAGCTCTGCGTATTGCCGTAAAGGCGTTCTCAGTTCCCATAGTGCCGGGGCTTTATTTCACATTTGATTGCTACATTAACGCCATAGGCTCGTTTATTTACGGGCCACTCGTGTCTTTAGCGGTGGGCGCTGTGAGTGATACAATAGGAGCTGTTCTTTTCCCGAAGGGTGCGTACTTTTTACCGTTTATACTAACTGAAATGTTAAGCGGTTTTATATTCTCACTCTTTTTATGGAAAAGGGATATAACCGCACCGAAAGTTATACTTTCAAAGTTTACGGTAAATCTTGTATGTAATATAATACTAACTTCAATTTTTATGAAATGGTATTACGCCTTTTTCGGTATAGACTCGGTATATCCGCTTATAAACCTTGTTCGTATAGTTAAAAATCTTATTTTATTCCCCTTTGAGGGCGTGCTTATTTCCCTTGTGCTGTGGCTTGTAATTCCGGGGCTTAAGAGAACAAATATCGCAGACCGCAACATTATTACTAAAAAACCTGAAAAGAAACATATCTTGCTTACATTGCTTTTGCTAGTATTATCGGTAGCGCTTCTGCTTGTTTATATTTTCCTGCTCTCACCATGGCTTGAGGCACATAACATTAAATGGCTGTAAGAACAATATAAAACGACACGGACTGCACAAAGCAGTCCGTGTTCGAGAGTGTCGAAAAAGTCGACACTCTCTTGGACGGAAGTGCCGTTCGCCGAAAATCAGTATGATTTTCGGACTGCACTCCACTCCCGCCAATACCACCCACGCCCCTTAAAAACCGCTCAACAGAGCGGTTTTCGCTTACA
>JAFXNY010000118.1 GCA_017529165.1 Clostridia bacterium | reverse complement strand
GAGAGCAGAATGCAAAAGATTGCTGTTGAAACGGCACTACGCAAAAGTAATCTAAACGAACAGGGTATAAATATTATCTTCGCCGGTGATTTGCTTAACCAATGCGTTGGCTCGTCCTTTGGTTTGCGTGCCATGGGCATACCGTTTGCCGGCATTTACGGCGCATGCTCTACTATGACTCTCGGGTTAATACTCGCTTCAATTTGTGTCGATTCATCTGCAGCAAATTGTGCGGCGGCAGTTACATCTTCGCATTTTTGTTCTGCTGAACGGCAATACCGTTTTCCGCTTGAATACGGTTCGGTAAGACCGCAAAGTGCACAGTGGACCGTTACCGGTGCCGGTGCCAGCATAATTTCAGTATCAAATGATAAACCGTATATCGATAAGGCAACATTTGGCAAAATTGTTGATTTAGGCGTTAAGGATGCAAATAATATGGGCGCCGCAATGGCTCCGAGTGCCGCAAGTACACTTGTAAGCTTTTTTAGTGATACAAACACTACGCCTGAAGACTATGACTCTATTTTCACAGGAGACCTCGGCAAAGTCGGCTCAGATTTACTGTATATTCTTACTGAAAATGAAGGCTATTATATCCGTGAAAAACACAAAGATTGCGGTCTTTTAATTTTTGATAGAAAAAAGCAGGATGTCCACGCAGGCGGTTCAGGTTGTGGATGCAGTGCAAGTGTTCTTAACTCGTATGTATTTCATCGCTTTGAAAGCGGAGAATATAAAAATGTATTATTTATGTCCACCGGTGCGCTGTTATCACCAACTTCCACAATGCAAGGGGAGAGCATACCGGGCATATCACACCTTGTAAATATACGAAAATAACATTGACAAATGCTGATAATAAATGTATAATTGTTTCACAACTTAAAACCCTGTCATACCTAGACGGGGTTTTATTGTTTGAAAACTACTTTAGGAGGTTTAGTATGGAAGAAAGAATACTTGAACTGATAGAACAAAGAAAGTTCAGCATACTTAAATCATTGCTTTCCGAGATGCAACCTCCCGATATTGCGGCTATTTTTGAAGAAGCTCCCGAAAAAGACATACCAATTATGTTCAGAATACTGCCTAAAGAGCTGGCGGCTGAAGTTTTCGTTGAAATGGATAGTGATATGCAACAGCTTCTTATTGAAGCATTCAGCGATAAAGAGCTTCACGATGTTATTGATGAGTTGTTTTTGGACGATACGGTTGATATTATTGATGAAATGCCTGCTACCGTTACAAAGCGTATTCTTAGACAAACAGACCCTAAAACCAGACAAATGATAAATCAACTGCTGGCGTACCCCGATGATAGTGCCGGTAGTATTATGACTACCGAGTATATAGACCTTAAAAAGACTATGACTGTTGAAAAGGCGTTTGACAGAATTAGGAAAATAGGCATTGATTCTGAAACAATATACAGCTGTTATGTTACCGATGCTTCAAGACATCTTCTCGGTATTGTGTCTGTCAAAGATTTGCTTTTAAGCTCTAAAGATGAAATTATCGGCAATATTATGGACGAAAATATTATTTTCGCCAATACGCTAGATGATAAGGAGCTTGTTGCAGGACTTTTTGAAAAATATGATATTTTAGCATTGCCGGTTGTTGATAAAGAGCAAAGGCTTGTCGGCATTGTAACGGTTGACGATGCTATCGATGTATTGCAGGAAGAGGCAACAGAGGATATCGAAAAAATGGCGGCTATTCTTCCTAGTGAACACAGCTATTTCAAGACCTCAGTATTTGATACATTCAAAGCAAGAATACCGTGGTTAATGCTTTTAATGAT
>JAFXNY010000117.1 GCA_017529165.1 Clostridia bacterium | reverse complement strand
GTGAGAACCGCCGATGTGCCGAGCCCCTCGCCTATATCCCTTGCAAGAGCTCGAATATATGTGCCCTTTGATACCTTACAGGATATAAAAAACTCATTGTTTTCATCAATATTGCTCTCTCGCTTGAGGGAAAAAACTATTATTTTTCTCGGCTCTATCTCCGCTGTCTTCCCTTGGCGTGCAAGTGAGTAAAGCCGTACACCGTCTTTCTTTATCGCACTGAACATTGGCGGCACTTGGCTGATTTCACCCTCGAACTGACCTAAAATATTATCAATTTGCTCTTCTGTAACGGAAACCGGACTCTCACATAAAACTTTACCGGTAATATCGAGCGTATCGGTTTTAATGCCAAGCTTTATCTTTGCAGTATAAGACTTATCGGCGGCAAGCACATAATCACTAAGCTTTGTCGCCCTGCCTAAAAGCACCGGCAAAACTCCGGTTGCCATAGGGTCAAGAGTACCGGTATGGCCTATATGCTTTTCTCCTGTGAGTTTTCTAATTTTCCCTACCGCACCGAACGAAGTAATACCTGCCGGTTTATTTACTAACAGCAGACCACACATTTGCTCTCTCCATACTTTTGGCTACAGCATCAAGTATTTTTTGCTTTACCTCTTTAAGAGTGCCTTCGAGCGTTACTCCTGCGGCGCCCTTATGACCGCCGCCACCGAGCTCCTTACAGATTTCCGAAGCGTCAAGCGGGTCGAAAGTCCTAAGCGAAATCTTAAATGCATCATCATCGGTTTGCTTAACCGTAATTCCGGCAAGCACTCCTTCAACACTTCTCGATATTATCGCTATGCTTTCAAGGTCAGGACCTGAACAACCGGTTTTTTCCTGCATTTTTCCGGTAACGCAAAGGAGCATACACTTACCGTCAAAATGATATTCTGCAGTATCAAGCACCATTTTTTCAAGCTCTATAAGCCGCTTCGGTTTAGTATCAAACATAAGGCGGTTTATTTCTGCGGCTCTAATATTGTAATCAAAAAGCCGGGAAGCTATTGTGTGGGTCTTAGAAGTAACATTTGAATACTTAAAGCACCCTGTATCCGTAGCAATTCCGGTATAAAGTGCCTTTGCCGTAACATCATTGATATTAACCTTAAGCCTTAAAAGAAGCTCATACATAATCTCACAAGCGGCTGATGCATCCGAATTAAGCAATAAATTATCGGCAAATCGAGTGTTTGAAATATGGTGGTCAATACAAAGCTGTACTTTATCCCCGAATGTCTCATTAAGAGAACCCAATAGTTTTCTATCTGCAACATCAACGGCTACAACAGTAGCATTACTGTCGGTAACATGGTCCGTTTTAGTTGCAAAATAAGAATACTTTGACGGTATGATATCAGGGCACAGAACGCTTGCTATCTTTCCGATTTCTTTAAGACCGTAATAAAGAGCATACGCCGCACCTAAAGTATCACCGTCCGGCGAAGCGTGGGTCAGTATTATATAATTATCGTGTTTTTTAAGAAAACGGGCTGTTTTCCTTAAAGATAACTCTTTACACATGCCACTACTCATCGGCATTTTCCTCCGATTTCTCAAATGACTTAATAATACCGAGTATCTCACTGCTTTTTTCAATAGAATTATCAGCTATAAAGCGAAGCTCGGGAACCTTGCGAAGCTTTATGCGAGCGCCGAGCTCTCGGCGCAAGAAGCCTACGGCGTTCTTGTTAAGTGCCTTTACAGATTCTTGTGTTGCTTCACTTCCCTCTATAGCGCTTACATAAACAGTAGCATAAGACATATCTCCCGATACATCCAATTTCACTATGCTTAAAAGCTTACTTACTCTCGGATCCTTTACCTCCCTCAAAAGCTCGGAAAGGCAAATCTTTATATCCGAAGTAACACGGTTTATTTTATATCCCGCCATCAGTCTTTGTATTCCTCCATAATGAACGCTTCAAATTGGTCTCCGAGTTTAATATCGGCAAACTTTTCAAGTCCTATACCGCACTCATAGCCCTGCGCCACTTCCTTAACATCATCCTTAAAGCGGCGCAGTGATGCAATGGCATCTTCTGCTATAACTATACCGTCACGAATAACCCGTATTTTACAAGCACGGGTAACCTTGCCGTTTGTAATATAGCAACCGGCGATAGTTCCGACATTTGAAATCTTATATGTGTCTCTAACCTCAACCGTTCCGAGTACACTTTCTCTGAACTTGGGTGCGAGCATACCCTTCATTGCTGCTTCGATTTCCTCAATGCAATCATAAATTACACGGTAGGTGCGGATATCTACACCGTCACGCTCGGCAGTAGCTTTAGCAACGCTATCAGGTCTTACATTAAAGCCTACTATTATAGCGCCCGAGGTTTGAGCCAGCATTACATCCGATTCGTTTATGGCCCCTACGCCGCCGTGAATTGCCGTAACCTTAACCTCATCATTTGAAAGCTTTTCAAGGCTCTGCCTTACTGCTTCAACACTTCCCTGTACATCGGCTTTAACAATTACATTAAGCTGTTTAAGGTCACCCTCGGAAAGTTGACTGAACAAATTATCAAGCGTAACCTTTTCTTTAGCATCAAAGAGCTCTTTCTTTGCCTTTTCCTTCCTCTGCTCAACGAGCTCACGGGCAAGACGCTCATCGGATACTGCATCAAAGCTGTCACCTGCCGCCGGAGTCTCTGCAAGGCCGGTAATCTCAACCGGAACAGACGGTCCTGCACTTTTAACCTGCTTGCCGTTTTCATCGGTCATCATACGAACTCGGCCAACAGCAGTTCCTGCAACTATTATATCGCCGGTATTAAGGGTACCGTTTTGTACAAGAAGTGAAGCAACCGGTCCACGACCTTTATCAAGGCGTGCCTCAATAACAACACCCCTTGCTTTACGGTCCGGGTTGGCTTTAAGCTCAAGCATTTCGGCGACTAGTAAAACGCTTTCGAGCAGCTTATCAATGCCCTCATGTGTTTTAGCCGAAACCGGAACACAAATTACATCGCCGCCCCACTGCTCGGGAACCAAAGAGTGTTCGGTTAACTGTTGGAGTATTCTATCAGGGTTGGCATCAGGCTTATCCATTTTATTTATAGCAACAACAATCTGAACCTTTGCCGCCTTTGCATGATTTATAGCCTCTATGGTCTGCGGCATAATACCGTCATCCGCCGCAACAACGAGTATTGCAATATCGGTTGCCATAGCGCCTCTCTGGCGCATGGCTGTAAACGCCGCATGTCCCGGCGTATCAAGAAATGTTATATCCTCGCCGTTGCATTTAACTCTATAAGCGCCTATGTGCTGTGTAATGCCGCCGGCTTCGGTATCTGTAACGGCAGTATTCCTGATAGCGTCAAGCAGTGATGTTTTACCGTGGTCAACGTGACCCATAACAACTACTACAGGGCTTCTCGGCTTTAAGTCTTCCGCTTTATCTTCGGTGATATCCATTATCTGCTCTTCAATGGTAACCACTACTGCCTTTTGTATCTTAGCGCCCATTTCGGTTACTACTATTTCGGCGGTATCGTAATCTATAACCTGATTAACAGATGCCATCATACCAAGCTTCATAAGCTCTTTTATAACCTCTGCCGCCGTCTTTTTAAGTCCTGCGGCGAGCTCGCCTACGGTTATCTCTTCTCCTACCGTTACGGTAATTGGAGTCTTCTTAATTCTCTCAAGCTGCATCCTGCGAAGCTTATCCGCTTCTGTCTCACGCTTAGCCCCCTGCGGACGGCGATAATCTTGCGATTTCTGCTTAATCTTCTGTTTACGCGTAAAGTTATCACGCATTGTATTAGCAGGCGCTATTGTTTCATATTTTTCATTGTATTTATCAATATTTACATTTGATACACGGGTATCAACATGCCGCAGCTGTGCAGGGCCTCTGTTAGGTGCCACACTCGGCCTTTTCTCTTTTTTAGGAGGTGCTACAAGCGGGCCGTCATAAGGTTTCTCCTCTACCTTTGGCTGTTCTTTCTTTTCTGCTTTCTTGGCAGGCTTCCTTTCTTCTGCCTTTGCCGGCTTTTCTTCCGCTTTTTTCTCGGTCTTGGCTTCGGCTTTCTTTGCAGGCTTCTTCTCCTCTTTGGCTGGCTCTTCGCCCTTTTCGGCAGCCATAGCCGCAGCCTTTAATTGCTCGAGAATTGCCATTTGGTCTGCAAGCTTTTTATCTCTTTCCGCCTTGCGTTTTTCGGCAGCGGCGGCACGGCTTTCTTCGCCTGTTGCAAAATATGCCTTAAAGCTTTTAACCGTATTTTGCTTGGTTATATAATCAAAAAGCAAAGCTATTTCGGTTTCGTTAAGTGACGCACCCGATTTCTTTTCTTCTCCGGTTATATCCTTAACCATGGCTATAATTTCCTTTGAAGCTATACCGAAATCTTTTGCAAACTCGCTTATTTTATATTTATTTGTCATCTTTTCTCCTCCGTATCAGATGTCAGATATGAAATAATGGGACTGCTGAACTTTTCATCCAGCACTGCTACTGCGCCGCATTTTCTGCCCACGGCACTACTTAGCACGCTTATATCCGTACCTTTAATTTCAAATGCTTTTACCCCGTATTTTTCTGAATAAAACAGCAATTCTTTCCGGCTTTTATGCGAAATATCTTCCGCAAAAAATACGCCCTTTGCTTTACCGCTTTTAACGTCTCTTATCGAAAGCGATACGCCAAACGCAAGCACACCCGCTTTAGAAGCAAAGCCAAGCAGTGTTAAAGCCTTATTCCCCACTGTTTTCACACTCGCTTTTAAGCTTTTCATACAAATCAGCATCAATCGTTTTATCCAGCGCTCTGTTTAATGCGCCGGTTTTTTGTGCCTTTTTAATACAATCGGTATTCATACATATATAGGCGCCTCTGCCGTTTGTTTTAGCCCCTGCAGGCGCTACGATTTCACCCTCTGGAGTTTTTACAACCCGTATAAGCTCCATTTTAGGCTTCATCTGCCTACAACTTACGCACATTCTTAAAGGTACTTTTTTTACTGACAAGTCAAAAACTCTCCTTTACTCGCCGAAAAATCCGCTTTCGGGGTGAATATCTATCTTCCAACCCGTAAGATTAGCGGCAAGGCGAACATTTTGTCCCTTATTACCGATAGCGAGTGACAACTGTGCTTCCGGCACGCTCGCTTTGCACATTTTGTTTTCTGCATCTGTTATTTCAACCGATGCAACCTTTGCCGGCGATAATGCTCCGCTTATAAACTCAGCCGGATCATCGCTATACTTGATTATATCTATCTTTTCACCGGCAAGCTCTTCAACAATGGCATTTACACGAGCACCCTTTGGTCCTATACACGAGCCTATAGGATCAATATCGGGGTTTTCGGAATAGACCGCTATTTTTGTTCTTGAACCCGCCTGGCGTGCTATTCCTTTTATCTCAATCGTACCGTCAAATATCTCCGGCACTTCGGTTTCGAAAAGACGCTTTACAAGGCCCGGATGAGTGCGGGAGAGCATTATGCGGGGACCTCTTTCGGTCTCCTTAACATTTACAACATAAACCTTGATGTGATCGCCCTCGTTTATTTCCTCATCGGGAACCTGCTCGATTTTAGGTAGTGTTGCTTCGTTATGCCCGATAGTAAGTATCGCATTGCCTGTTTTGGGGTCAACTCTTTCAACAAGAGCTGTTACAAGCTCTCTGTTCTTGCTCTGGAAATCGGCAAGAATCTGGTTCTTTTCCACCGTACGAACACCTTGACGGAAGTTGTTTTTAGAGTTTTGAGCTACTATTCTCCCGAACTTTTTAGGGTCGATTTTTATTTTAAGGAAACCCTCTTTAACCGATTTAGGGTCTATTTTCTTTGCCTCTTCCTCAGAAACCTGTGTAAAGGGGTTTTCAACCTCTTTTACAATTTCTTTCTTAGCAAAAACCTCAAAGGTTTCATTTTCAGTATCAATATCGCAAACAACAATATCGTTGCCACCGTAATCTTTACGGGAGGCTACCGTTATCGCCTCGGCGATTTTTTCTGCAATAAACACACGGGGAATGCCACGCTCCTGCTCCATAAGGCGAAGAGCCTCAAAAAACTCCTTCATATCCTTTTTTTCTTTTGCTGTAAACTTTGCCTTAGCCATTTTTTTATTAACCCTCCAAAAAATCAATCTTGATATTTAATGTATGCTTTTGCTATATCGGACCGATTAAACGGTATCACACCGTCTTCGGTTGTAAGCGATATACTTTCTTTATCGGCGTTTAATATTCCGCAAAACTCTTTTTTGCCTGATACGGCGCTGAAAAGCTTAACGCACACCTTTTGCCCTGCTGCCGCCTCATAGTGCCAATCTCTTGTAAGCTCTCGCTCAACACCGGGAGAGCAGACCTCTAAATAGTACTGCTTATCTATTGGATCGGCTTTATCAATTATAGGATCAACCGCATGCGAAACCGCAACGCAATCATCAATGCTTATTCCCTCTGGTTTATCAATATAAACCCTTAAATAGTAAGACGCTCCTTCTTTAACAAACCTTACATCCCACAGCGTTATACCGAGCGATAAAACGGTAGGTTCAATTAAACTGTAAACAGTATCTGCGATTTTTGCCATTCTGACCTCCACCAGCGGCAAGGTGCCGCACTAGGTCCGGGAATAAAACTTCTGCAAACAACAAGTTTTATCTCCAGACCGAGGATTCATTTATGAGACATCTTGCTCTACCATAAAAAAGTGAGTGGGCTGACCCACTCACCTTTCTTAAAACTACAATGGTATTATAACACAAAATATTATAAAATCAAGTGTTTTTTAATAATTTCCTGAATTAGCCTCGCCTTTATAGGAATTAACAAAAACTATAACCTTTGATTCAGCCGTTATTGTCTCTCCCCTTGCAGGCTCCTGCCTTAAAACTATCGCAGGTTTTGATTCAGAATCAAACTCATCGGTAATATCAATATTGTCATACAGCAAACCGAGCTTAAGCAATTCTATTACTGCCTGCTCTCGGCTTAGTCCCGAAACATCCGGCATCCTAAACTCCATAGAGCCAAGACTGATTGTGAGCTCAAGTAATGCACCGTGTTCTGCCGATTCACCTGCCTGTATTGACTGAGAGCAAATCTGACCCCTTTCATACTGAGAAGAATATTCTTTCGTTTTAATAACAACTTTTAGATGTTTACATTCATCCGAGTCGGCAACCTCTGAATAGAGCTTACCCCTAAGGTCCGGGACAGGATACAAAACCTTTGATTCGATAGCATCTGAATCAACATCGCCTATTGAAGCCGTCTCCGGCATAGAAGGAACACTGTTGTTATCATTTACATCCTTCTTAAAAATCTGGTCCTTAAATACGGTAAATATGAGCACTACCGCCATAATCACAAAAAGCCCTGCCGTGATACCCGAAGCTATTGCCGCATACTTAAGACCGGATGATTTTTGGCTTTCCCCGTCTGCCGATTTTTTTACCGCAGTATTATTTTTAGCTGCAGCTCGCTGTGATTTGCGTACATTTTCCTTAGTTTCACCGTATATAAGTTCATTTTTAAGAGTTTCTATATCCTGTGTGCGCCCTTCAGGTTTTATCTGCATACCGTTTGCAAGAGACACAAGCACCTGCCTTGGCAGTTCATCCGCAAAGTGAGACGGTATCTTAAGGCTATCCGCCTTTATACGCTCATCTGCCGGCTCGGGGACCGCACCTATAAGTGCAGTAAATATTGTGGCACAAATACCGTACACATCGGTATATTTGCCTATATCGCTATCAATTATGCCGTATTGTTCGGCTGCCGAATATCCATCATATAATTGTACTCCGAGAGATACTTTGCCATCACGCCCTTTGCGTTTTACTGCATTTACCGGTATGCCTATAAGACGAAGCTTGCCATCTCTGCATACAAAAACGGTATCCGGAGATATTGCGCCGTGAATTACGGAAATATCGTGTAATGCTTTTATTGTATCAATAAGCGGCAAAACAAGTGGGCGAACCTGCTCCCAACGCAAAAAACCGCCGTTTCTTTTAAGAAAGCTTTTAAGACTGATTCCTGTTACCGGTTCGCATATCGCATATGCAGTTGAGTTCTCCTCAAACACCGCATAAGTAGCAGGCAGACTTGAAAGCGGAAAGCCTATAAGCTTTTTGTTTATTTCAATAAACTCCATAAGGCCTTCGTTGAAAATAAACTGGTTATCCCTTACAACAAAGACCGTTTTATCAGGATTTCTTTGTGCAATCGAAGCCGGAAAATACTCTTTAATATTAACGGTTTTATTTTCAACAATATCAAAGCCTAAATAAACCGTGCTTGATAAATCGCTGTAAAGCACCTTACCTACAAAATATCTATCCCTAATTATAAATCTTGCCGGAAGTTTATCGGGCGGATTCCCCTTTTGAGAATCATATCCGCAAACTGAGCAAACGCTCTCACCCGAATTATCTTTCATACAACCGGGGCAAAGTCTATCGGTGTTTAACATAGGAAGCCTCCATTATTTTCTATAAAGATTATACTACAAATGTCAAGTCGTTATCCTGCTTTGGATAGATAGGTATCAATTTTTTGAAAACGCAGGTGTATTTATCGGTTATCACACGGTCCTCATGAAGCGAGCCGAAATACCAATGCCTAAACTCGCATGAGCGCCCGATTTCCTCAAAATAACCGTTGATTTTATTCGTATTATCGCTTTCTCCTCGGCGAAGCAACATTGAACTTTTAACAAGAGATGGCGGCTCGTGAGTTATAAAATAATCAACTCTAAGACCGGCTTCGTCAAGAGCCCTTGCGCCGTCAGCCATCTCTGCAGGTGTGGGTTCTTCACCTGCCCACCAGTTGCCTGATGAGAGGCGCATATCCTTATCTGTGCTCTCTCCTCCGCCGAAAGTAAAATATGTGTTATCTTCAATTCTGAATATCTGACCCCGACATAAATGCAAAAGGTTTCCCCTTATTCTATGTACCATACCGCCGTGCCATACTGTTGTTCTGGCTTTATATATGCGGCCTAGGTTATCATGTGTACCTTCAACAAAAGCGGTTGTAAACTTTCGCTTGGCAAAATATCTTATAACGCTTTCCTCCTGCTTGCCGCCGGAAAAAATATAACCGAAATCTCCGCAAACTATAAGCACATCCCCTGCTTTTAGTTTACGAAACTCTTTATCGTAAAGCCTACTTAAATCGCCATGCATATCGCCGGTTATATACACCATTTTACCTCACCGCCTTTTCCCTCTTTATTTTTAGCCGAATATGTTGTATAATATCATACAAAGACATTCTATCACATTTTTAAGGAGATTTCTATGCCTAAAAGAATATTTTCTGCATTTTTAGCACTTTTTTTAATTGTTGTACCGTTTATTAGAATATCTGCATACGAGCCTACAGGCATAGAGATTACCGCTAAAAGCGTTATGCTCGTATCACTTGATACCGGAGAAGTAATATATTCAAAGGCAGAAAACGAAAGGGTTTATCCGGCTTCGATAACTAAAATAATGGTTGTAACGCTTATGCTCGAAAGCCCGATTTATAACCCCGGGGCAAAGGTTGCTATGACAAAAGAGGCTCAAAATCTTGTACTCGGCACAGGAAGCGTTGTATCAAACCTTAAAGAGGGCGAAGAAATAAGCCAGCTTGATTTGGTTTATTATGTGCTTATGTCATCCTGCGGAGACTGTGCGTATTTAGCCGCTTTAACCTACGGCGAAACGGTAGAAAACTTTGTTGATATGATGAACAATAAGGCAAAGGAATTAGGTCTTAAGGGTACACACTACCAAAACCCTGTGGGTCTTCACAACGAGCAAAACTATACAACCGCAAAGGACACCTACACACTCACACGCTATGCCCTTAAAAACGAAACATTCAAAACGGTTTGCGAAACGGTTCGTTATACCGTACCGGAAACCAACATGCACGGCACCAGAACGCTATCCACCACCAATTTTCTGCAGGATAATTCTACCAATTATTATTATGTTTATGCAAAGGGCGTAAAAACAGGCTTTACAAGCGAATCGGGCAGATGCCTTGTAAGCACGGCTTCATACAACGGATACAATTATATGTGCATACTCTTCGGATGCCCTAACACCGAGGGCAAGCGCCATGAGTTTATAGAAAGCAAAGAGCTTTACCGCTGGGCGTTTAATAATTTCTCTTTCAAACATATTGCAAATGTGGACAACCCCGTTTGTGAAATAGGCGTTGACCTATCGTTTAAGACCGATTTTGTATCTCTCTATGTTGAAAAAAGCTTTGTATCTGTCCTGCCTACTGATGCGGACGATTCAACCATAACAATAAAGCCTAATTATGAAAACCGCCGTGTAAAGGCACCTGTTAAGAAAGGACAAGTGCTCGGAACCGCCGATATAACCTATGCCAACAAGGTAATAGGCACGGTAAATCTCGTTTCACACGAGGATATCGAGCGAAGTGTACTGCTAACAATACTTTACGGCATAAAATCTTTCTTTACTTCAAAATATATGAGAGTCGTATATGCTGTATTGGCACTTATTATAATTATTTTCATCTGGCGTGTATGGCGCTTAAACAGTCAGAAAAAGAAAACCAAAAGAAAAATACGGTATATACCGTATGAAAATGATAAAAGAGGAAAGCATTAAGGCATATACCAACAAAAATAAACAGACTGTCTCACTGAATTAAAGGTGAGACAGTCATTTTTATTAAACATTAAATATATCTTCATAGGTAACGCCCAGAACTTTTTTAATTAAAATAATTTCATCAGGATAAAGATGCCTCTGCCCCACTTCAATTTTAGCGATTGCACTCCTTGTAATATCGCAACCGTTAACCTGAAGTTTGGCAGATAATTGTTCTTGTGTCATATTCGCTTTTTCTCTTAAAATGCGTATGTTATTTCCAACCGCTTTTTCTATTTTAACATTCATCATCAAGCCTCATTGCACATATTTGCGAACAAAAGTCTTGACAATATTATATGGAGGTTTTATAATATTTTTGCACCTGTATAAGTGCAAATATTAAAATCGAATTATTTTTAGGAAAGTAGGAAAAACAATGGGGAAAAAATGTGACAGCAGTTGCCCGTATTACGGTGTGGACGCAAATTACAACGGGTATTGCAAAAAAGATTACAACAGCTACAGAGAAAGATACTCACCTTGCAAGTTTGAAAGTTCTGAAAATAAATCATCATCTTCGTCATCTTCATCATCATC
>JAFXNY010000116.1 GCA_017529165.1 Clostridia bacterium | reverse complement strand
CAGCTACAATTACTTCCATGTATTCTCCTCAAAATATTGCGCCACAACCTCTTTTGTTCTTATTCTTCACTAAAAACTCAAACCGGCATGCAGCGTCCATTCTCAGCACTTCTCCCGATACAGTTCCAATATCTTTTCGGCAACTTCTTCAAAGCCTAAGTCAGCCTTGGGCACTACCTTTATTTCTATTATGGCGGAGACAAGCGAGCCGTCAAGACTGTCCCAATCTATAACCGCCTTGTATCCACATATTACGCCTTCGTTCTCAAGCGCCTTTATCTCATTCTTTATATTTTCCTCGCTCTCGCCCAACATATCGGAGAGCTGTCCTATCGTATAGCGGGCGTTATTTGAAAGAAGCTTTAATAATTCGGGTCTCATAATATTACCTCCAAAAATTAACTCTTGGGTATGATTTTATGCTTTGAGCCGTCCGGCTCAACCATATATATGTTATCAAGCTGGGCTATAAGGCTTTGCTTATACGCCTTAATATACTCACGCCGCAGTGCCGCCTGTTCCGTCTTTTCCGCCTCTGTCAGCCCCTCGCCCTTTTGCTTGCGCGCCAGCTCATTTATTCTATCAATCTTTTTTTGTTCCATATTATATCTCGTTTCTTCCCTCAAGGGCTCGTGCTAATGTGTATTCATCGGCATACTGTAAATCTGCACCTACCGGCACACCGTATGCCAGTCTTGTAACCTTTACACCCATAGGCTTTACAAGCCTTGAAATATAGCTTGCCGTGGCCTCGCCCTCAACCGTTGGGTTAGTAGCCATTATAAGCTCTTTAACTGTGCCGTCTGATAGCCTTGCCATAAGCTCTTTTATTTTTAAGTCATCCGGTCCTACACCGTCAAGCGGCGAAATAACGCCGTGAAGCACATGATAAACTCCGGAAAACTCTCTTGTCCTCTCAAACGCCATAACATCCTTTGGGTCCTCTACCACGCAGATAACGCTTTTGTCCCTGTGTTCATCAGAACATATCGCACACTCATCCAAATCGGTAAGGCTCTGGCAGGTTTTACAAAAATGTATCTTTTCCCGTGCAGTTACAAGCGCCTCTGCAAACTGCTTTGCACGCTCGGGCGGTTGCTCAAGAATATTAAAAGCCAATCTCTGCGCCGTCTTTTTACCGATACCGGGCAGACGGGAAAACTGATTTATTAGCTCATTTAATGATACTATGTTATTGTTCATAATTACATTCCGGGGATGTTAAGACCGCCCGTTATTGCTCCCATTTCCTCTTCGGCTGTTTTTATTGCGTTATTAACCGCTTCATTAACAGCGATGGTTATAAAGTCTTCGAGCATTTCGATATCTTCGGTATCTACTGCATCGGGATTTATTTTTATTGATTTGATAAGGTGCTTACCGTCAACCGTAACAGTTACCATACCGCCGCCCGAGGCCGCAGTGTATTCACGGTTTTCAAGGTCCTCCTGCAAAACCGCCATATCCTCCTGCATTTTCTGGGCTTGTTTAAGCATTTGATTCATATTGCCGCCGCCGGCATTTGGTATTCTTACTTTCATAATCTTCTCCTAATTATTTTCAAAAGCTTTTAATTTATCTGCAAATGCGGCAAGCGGATCGCCATTTGCCGCAGCTTCTGATTTCCTTACATAAGGTCCTAAATTGTACCTGGCACCCAACACCTCAAAAGCCGCCTTCTTAATATCCTCACGGTATTTGGGGTTACTGCCGTTTACGAGCGACTTAAACTGCGTGTTATCGGTATCTATAAGCAACCTGCCGCCCTCAATATACGCCTTTGAGTCCTTAAGCACGCCTGCGATTAAAGGGCTTTTGGTCTTAAGCACTTCAATAATATCCTGCCAGTTTTTAACCTCGCCGTTTTGTTTCTTTTCGTCTTTTTGTGGCTCTTCGCCGACTTCGGGTTTAATCTCCGGCTCAGGCACCTGCTCGGGTTTTTCTTTTATACCAGGCTTTACAGCGCCTGCTTCGAGAGCCGCTATACGCATTTCAAGGCTGGCTATATCGTTCCTAAGCTTCGGTGTGCACAACCTCAAAAGTACCATTTCCATTACAGAGCGACGGTTTGAATCGGTCATAAGCGCTGTACTGTTCTGCAAAACGCCAAGTATAGCCACTATCTCGGCCAGACTGTATTTTTCCGCCTGATTTTCGAGCTCTTTCATATGAGCCTTTGAACAAACTATCGGTCTCTCCCCCGAAGATATCGTTTTAACAATCATAAGGTTTCTGAAATGGGAAGTAAGCTCTCCTAAAAACCGGTTCATATCAACTGATGAATTGTGAAGTGTATCAAGAAGCTTAAACGCGCCCTCTACATCACCCGATTTTATGAAATCTGCCATTTTTATCAAATATTCATTACCCGCCATTGAGCAGACCGATACAACATCCGCTTCGGTTATCTCGCCGGAAAGCCCTGCACACAAATCGAGTATTGACAATGCGTCCCTCATTCCACCGTCCGCCGCTGAAGCAATAAGCGTTGCGGCATCATCGGTAAGATTTAATCCCTCGCACTCCGCCACATATTTAAGCCTATCTACTATTTTTTCACTGTCTATACGCTTAAAATCAAACCTTTGGCAACGTGAAAGTATCGTTGCCGGAAGCTTATGAACCTCTGTTGTGGCAAGGATAAAAACAACGTGCTCGGGCGGCTCTTCGAGGGTTTTAAGAAGAGCATTGAAAGCACCCATCGATAGCATATGAACCTCATCGATAATATAAACTCTGTACTTAGCCGCCGCAGGAGTAAACACAACCTGTTCACGAAGCTCACGAATATTATCAACACCGTTGTTTGAAGCCGCATCTATCTCAACAATATCGGTAGCTTCACCCGATAGTATCATTCGACACATATCACACTCGCCACAGGGGTTACCGTCTTTGGTATTATTACAGTTTATGGCTCGTGCTAAAATCTTGGCGCAGGTTGTCTTGCCGGTCCCTCTGGTGCCGGTAAAAAGATACGCATGCCCGATTTTCTCGTTTGCCACTTCGCTTTGAAGCGTCTTTGTTATATGCTCCTGACCGAAAACATCAGAAAAAGTCTGCGGTCTGTATTTTCTATATAACGCCTGATACGCCAACGCCGTTTTCCCCCTTTAGACTTATGTACGCACGGACGCACGAATGGACCGATTTGCTGCGTGCACAGCTCGATACGCTTAATGCTGCTCGGTTCCCCGCCTGACATGGTTCACAATCTGCCGCCACACAGGACCCGTCCATTCGCACGCCGGTGAGTACATTTCCTTAATTATAATATATTTTTTTAATTTTTACAATACAAAAATTATAAATGTTGAAAAATGCTGTTACCGGTGGTATAATATGCTTTGTATTAATGCATACAGTGGGAGAAGAAATGCAATCGGAAAAGTGGGATATACTCGATGAGTGCGGTCGCCCTACCGGGCGTACGACTCTAAGGGGAAATTATATATTCAAAAAAGGTGAGTATCACCTTGTAGTTCATATCTGGATAGTTTCACCGGACGGTAAGGTTTTAATTCAGCGCCGAGCAGAAGATAAAAAGCTTATGCCGGGAGAATGGGCGGCCACAGGCGGCGCCGCCATTGCCGGAGAAGATTCTTTTTGTGCGGCTTCAAGAGAGCTTTTTGAAGAGCTCGGCATTAAATCGGATAGGCAGAGCCTTAAGCTTATAAGAAGAATTAAACGGCGCAATTCTTTTTTAGATATCTGGCAGATAAAAACAGATGTGCCCGACAATGAGCTGAAGCTTCAGGAAAGCGAAGTCGCAGAGGCAAAGTGGGTAAGTGTTGATACCCTTAAAAAAATGATTGAAGAAAATAAATACCACAATTACGGGAAAGAATATTTCTCAACAGTTTTTGAAATTATACAAGCAACAGAGGTACCAAAATATGAATGAAAAAACGGAGAGGCTCAGCTGCGGTGTTTGCCACGCCTATCTTTTTGAAGACGATGATGTGGTATATTGCCCTGTTTGCGGAGCGCCGCACCACAGAGATTGTTATAAAAGTATAGGGCATTGTGCTTATGAGTCGGCACACGGCACCGAAAATCAATATAAAAAGCCAGAATACGCAGAGGATGAAAAGACGGAAAACACAAACATTACCTGCGAAATCTGCGGAGCTCACATAAATAGTGAGGACGAAAGCTGCCCCGAATGCGGAGCGCCTAATTTCAAGGCTTCCTCGGGTCCGTTTTCTCAATTTGACTTTTTAGGCGGAGTACCCGAAGATTTAGATTTAGGCGGGGGCGTAAAAGCAGGAGAGGCGAGGCGGTTTGTCTTTACCAACACACGCAGGTATATCCCCAAGTTTGCGCAGATGAAGCTTGGTAAAAAGGCAAGCTGGAATTGGTTTTCTTTCCTTATTCCCTGCGGCTGGTTTCTATCACGCAAAATGTATAAAGCCGGTATTATAACAGGCATTTTATCAATCTGCTTTTCAATGCTCACTATACCGTTTAGTTTAGCGGTTTCGCACTATGATATGTCATCAATGAGTGGATATTCAGATTTTATTTCAACAGTTATGTCCGATTATTCTAAAATAGGCACTTCAGTCTTACTGCTTTTCGGCATAGGCGCAATACTTCAAATATTATTAAGAGTTTTGTGTGCCGTTTTCGGCGATAAAATCTACCGTGATTATGCAATACAAACAATAAGCGATATAAAAACAAACAGCGATGATTTAGATTCTGATTACCGCAAAAAGGGCGGCGCTAATTTCTTTTTGCTTCTTATCGGCCTTTTTGCAGTGCAGTATATACCAACAATAATTGCAACTCTTTTTATTTGAAAGGATGAACGATTATGCAAAACAACATCTGTCCTGAATGTAAAACTGAAAACGAGCCGGAGTACCAATACTGTAAAAATTGCGGAACACCGCTGTTTACAGCGAAGACAAAAGCAAATACAGCCTACAGCGAGCCGGAAACTTCGCAGCCTTACGGTGATACGATTGACGGCAACCCGGTAGAGGATGTGGTTGCCTTTACGGGTAAAAATGCACCGAAAATCGTACCGGCATTTATAAAAATGGAAAAAACCGGCTCAAAGGTTAGCTGGTGCTGGCCGCCGTTTATATTCGGTTTCTTTTTCGGCCCCATAGGCGTTGCAATTTGGTTCTTGTACAGAAAGATGTATTCAAAAGCCTCAATCTTTGCAGGGATAGGCATTTTCCTTAATTATGTTTCGTTTGTACTTGACCGCTTTTTCCATATAGGTCAATCAACAATTAACGGCTACCAAAAGTATTTTGAAGACATTTTAGACGGACGAATAGATTACGAAAGTATTCTTTCTGCATTCACAAGCCCAAACAGTATATTAAGCTTTTTTGCAAGCTCACTTCAAAGCACAATTGTTGTTGCCTGTGCGGTTTTAGGCGGAGTCTTTGGTATGTATTTTTACAAACAGCATACGGCAAAGTCAATTTACAAAATCGATTCCAACTTTACCGATATAAATTATAAAAAGTTTGCCCTCGCCTCAAGGGGCGGAACATCGGTGGGCGCAGTAATAGTAGGTCTTATTATAATCACTGTTTTGTCAAATATACCGGAAGCCATTTACAGTGTAATAAAAACAATGGAGGGCGTAATAAGATTATGAGTATCAAAAAGGCTATTATCCCTGCGGCAGGTCTAGGCACTCGAGTTTTACCGGCATCAAAAGCAGTACCTAAGGAAATGTTACCGATTGTTGATAAACCGGCTATACAGTATATAGTTGAAGAAGCCGTGGCATCGGGAATAACCGATATTCTCATTATTACAAACCGAGGGAAAGGCGTTATCGAAGACCATTTTGACCATTCCTTAGAGCTTGAAAATATGATGCGAGTAAGAGGAAATTACGAAATGCTTTCCGATCTGCAGGAAGTCGCCCGGCTCGCAAACATATATTTCATTCGCCAAAAGGAAACTAAAGGGCTTGGAGACGCCGTACTTAAAGCCGAAAGCTTTGTGGGCGATGAGCCGTTTGCTGTGCTTTACGGTGACGATGTAATAATCGGCGAACCGCCTGCCACAAAAGAACTGTGTGAAGCATATGAAAAATACGGCAAGTGTGTTGTAGGCATAAAAGAAGTGCCGGATGAATTGCTTGTAAAATACAGTTCTCTTAAAGTATCGTCCAAAGAACATAAGATTTATGATGTTTCGGATATGATAGAGAAGCCGGCTATAGGCAATAAGTTTTCCAATTTCTCGGTGCTCGGCCGCTGCGTTCTTAACGCCGAAATATTTGATATCCTTCGTAACACAACTCTCGGTGTGGGCAACGAGCTACAACTCACAGATGCTATGAAAACTCTCGCCCGTAGGGACGGCATGATAGGAGTTGACTTTACTGCCACTCGTTACGATATGGGCAACAAGTTCGGTATGCTTAAAGCTAATATTGAAGTTGCTCTAAACCATAAAGAGATAGCTGAGGAAACCCGAAAATACATAAAGGAATTGGCAAAAACGCTTTGAAATATACCACTCTTTATTTTGACCTTGATAATACTCTTTTAGATTTTTCCGCCGCAGAAGCAGGTGCCATAGCCGAGCTTTTGCGGCTTTACGGCATTACCCCAAAACCCGAGTACATAAAGATTTATTCGCTTACTAATAAGAAGTATTGGGAACGGTTTGAGCGTGGCGAAATAAAAAGAGAGGATATTTTTGAGGGTAGATTTATTGAGTTTGCCGAACTTATTGGCGTATCCGTTGATACTAAAAAAATGTCTCATGATTATTTTTCACTGCTCGCAAGCGGCCACGATACTGTTTCCGGCGCTGAAGATGTACTGAAGTTTGCCAAAAACAAAGGATATATAATTTGTGTTACCACAAACGGAGTATCAAAGACCCAACATAAAAGGATAAAAGACTCTGGGCTCGAAAAATATTTTGATTATGTTTTTATTTCAGAGGATACGGGTCATCAAAAGCCCGAAAAGGCTTATTTTGATTATGTTCTTGAAAACACACCGGAAAAAGACCACCGTAAAATCTTAATCATAGGTGATTCTATGAGCTCGGATATTTTAGGCGAAATAAACTGCGGTATTGACACCTGCTGGCTCAATGCCGAAAATAAGAAAGCGGTGTATTCGCCAACCTATGACATCAGTAATATAAAAGAACTAATCGGCATATTATAAAAAAAGAAAAAAACCTCTTGCAATAAAAGACCGAGTGTGTTATAATACACAGGCACTCGAAAAAGTGCTCAATATCGCGGGGTGGAGCAGCTGGTAGCTCGTCGGGCTCATAACCCGAAGGTCGGAGGTTCAAGTCCTCCCCCCGCAACCAAAAATCCCTTAGACGAAAGTCTGAGGGATTCCACTTCTTACTTCTTCGCTTTTCACTCTTCACTAAAAACTTCTTAGGATTTTTGGAGGTAAGAAGCAATAGTTAATAGCGAACAAGTCCGTTATCGATACATCACTTCTATAATCTTCTTTTTCTGCCCTTCGGCATAATCGGCTGCCGCTTGAGTGCCGCTTTTGCGGTGTTTGGGTGCGGTTTGCTCGTTGTTATAAATAACACAAAAGTCGCTGTTTTTTATCATCTCAAAATTGCGCTCTATATATACCGATTTTCCGGCACCTATTATTTTCTCGGGATAATAGGTGTCCTCATATTTTTCTAAAAGATACGTTTTATAATCTTCCTTTATAAAAGGATATTCCGCCCTCACATAAACCCGTTTTATGTGAGGGTATTTTTCTTTTATTTCTGTTACTGTTTCGTAGCACAAATCATTAAACCGGCTTTTACTGCCAAACAAAAATGTGCCTACTTTTTCTTTTACAATCAGATTTTCTACTATTTCATATATCTGCGCTTTCAGTTTTTCTGTTTCGTTTATAGTTCTGTGACCGATAAAACAGCAAGTTAAACCGTTCATTTATACACTTCCTTTTAATGTTTATTTAATTATT
>JAFXNY010000115.1 GCA_017529165.1 Clostridia bacterium | reverse complement strand
CATCATCCCTGTAAAAATGTGCGCTGTAAAGAGAAAACTCCTCGTCAAAATTGTGCCAGCCGGCTTTACTACCGCCAACTAATATTTTAACATTAAGCCCTTCATAATTTTTCTCTGCCAAATCGATATGCTCGGCAACTTCGCCGTCAGCTGTAGCGACAATAGCGGTTACACCTGCCGCCTTGAAACGATAGTCGAAATCGTGCTCTTGCAATAGGTTAGTTGCAGGAATAGCAACGGCACCGAGCTTATGAAGTGCTAAAATGCTAAACCAGAACTGGTAATGGCGTTTAAGCACCAGCATTACCCTATCGCCCTTTTTAATACCGAGGGATTTAAAATAGTTTGCAGTTTGTGCGGAATAACGCTTCATATCCCTGAAAGTAAACCTGCGCTCCACTTTGTTTTTATCAATATGAAGCATAGCAAGCTTATCGGGTTTATTACGCCCAAGCCGGTCAACTATATCAAACGCAAAATTGAACTTTTCTTCATCATTAAACGATATATTTTGAAGTCTGCCTTTATCGTCCTCAACAGTATTTATAAACCTTGAAGATACATACCCGCCGGGCTGTTTCTTATGCGGGAATATGTACGGCTCAAGTATTTTATCCTTTTCACTCTCTTCACCGGGCATAACTATAGCGGCAAAAAGGCAATCTCTGCCGTCAACGGCAATCATACCGTGCGGTGTGGAGCTGTTATAATAAATACTGTCGCCCTCATTAAGCAGTTCAATATGCTCGCCGATTTGAACCTTTAATTTACCACTTAATACCAAATCAAACTCCTGACCGGAATGTTTGGTTAAATGTATCGGTTTATCTTGAAGAGACTCATCATACGAATATCTCACCCAATAAGGTTCGCCTATTTTTTTATCAAAAAAAGGTGCAAGATTTTGTATTTCTATTCCGCTTTCTTTAGCAGTAGGTTGACCCATACCTTTTCTTGTTACTGTATAAGATGAAAGGTGAGCGCTCTCACCCTCAAGCAAATCGGTAATACCTATACCGAAAACCTGAGAGCATTTATGTATAAAACTGAAAGGAAAATCAAGTTTACCCGCCTCGTACTTGGCATATTCTTGCGGAGTAACTTCTGTTTTAATTGCCATATCATCTACAGAAATGCCGCTGATTTCACGCATTTCCTTAATTCGAAACGCAATTTCCTTTAATTTATCCTCGCTTCTTACAGCCATAAAAACTCTCCTTCACAAAAAAATAAATACACCCGTCTCAAATCTCTTTGAGACGGGTGAAAACTCATCCGCGGTACCACTCAAATTGCGAAAACAATTCGCCACTCTCAAGGTCAATTAACCTCTATGCCTTTACGCAGCAATCACGGGAAGCATCTACTCAAGACTTAGGCTCTTTCGGGCTACCAGCTCGGAAGTGATTGGTTATTTAGACACACGCTATCGGCTTACACCTGCCGCCGACTCTCTAAAAACGCAAAATCTATACCGTCTTCGTCATAGCTTTTATAATTTTTAGGAATTATAACACCGAATCATAGCTTTGTCAATACCTTTTTATAAATATTCGATGCTGTATTCACCGCCGTCCACCGTTTGTTCGGTTATAATAATCTTTTTAATATTCTTGTTTGACGGTGTATCAAACATTATATCCTTAAGGACACCCTCAATTATTGAACGAAGTCCTCGAGCACCGGTCTTTCGCTCAATAGTTAAATCAGCAATTTTGCTTAAAGCGTCCGGCTCAAAAACAAGCTCTACGCCATCAAGCCTGAAAAGCTCTGTATATTGCTTGATAATTGAGTTTTTAGGTTCTGTCATAATGCGTACAAGAGTATGTTTATCCATAGGAGAGAGT
>JAFXNY010000114.1 GCA_017529165.1 Clostridia bacterium | reverse complement strand
CTTACCTTCGGCTCGCTTGTTCATCTTAAAATAGAGAATATGCGTGACCAGCACGAGCGCGCAAAGCACGATGCTAAAGAGGCGGCAAAGAAGCCTACGAAGAGCGCCGATTTAAGCGAGACTATTGAGCCGGTAGAGATTACTAAACCGGTAGGCTTTGTATCTGTTTGTGCAGGGGACGGCCTCCATGAACTGTTCAGCGATTTAGGCGTGGATAATATAGTCTCCGGCGGTCAGACCATGAACCCGAGCACCGATGATATTTTAAGGGCTATTGAAAGCTGTCCGGCGCAGACCGTCTTTGTACTTCCGAATAACAAGAATATTATTATGGCGGCAGAGCAGGCAGTGCCGATAAGTACAAGAAAGGTAATAGTTCTGCACACACGCACCATTCCGCAGGGAATTACGGCTATGCTTAATTATAATGATGATGCGGATGATGAAACCAATGCAATCGAGATGCAGAAAGCGGCGGAAAAAATCGCTACCGGTCAGGTTACATTTGCCGCGCGTGACTCTGATTTTGACGGTCACAAGATTAAAGAGGGCGAAATTATGGCGCTTACCGGTGGTAAGATTGCCTTTGTTGATAAGGATGTAGAAAAGGCCACTTTGAAACTCGCAGGCAAAATGATTAAGAAAAACAGCGAGTTTGTAACCGTAATTTACGGCAAGGATATCACTGATGCGGCGGCAGGTGATATTGAGCGTCAACTGAACGAAAAGTACGGCGATAAGGTTGAAATCACACTTGTAAACGGCGGTCAGCCGGTGTATTACTATATTATTTCTGTAGAGTGAGAAAAGATTATGCTTAATCTCGACACAGATATTAGGTACTTAAAGGGCGTGGGCAAGGTTCGCACCGAATATCTTAATGCTATGGGCATCGATACTGTCGGTGCCCTTTTGCGTTTTTTCCCGAGAGCCTATGAAGATTTCGGCAGTATTAAAAAGATATTTGATTGCAATATGGGCGAAACGGTTTGTATAAAGGCCAAGATAACAAGCGATATTACCGAGCATTTTATACGCAAGAATATGACTCTTTTTAAGTTCTCTGTTTATGACGGCACCGGCTTTTGCCAAATCACTATTTTTAATAACAAGTATCTTGCCGCAAAGCTCGGAAAAGGCAGAGAGTATTTGTTTTTAGGCAAAATAGGTATTGATAGATTTGGCGTTAATATGTCATCTCCGCAAATCAGGGAAACGGGTTTTGCAGGTATAACCCCTGTATATAAAGCAAGCTCTAATATTACAAGTGCCGCTATAGAAAAGCTTGTGCGCAGTGCAATTCTGGATGTAGAAATAGATGAAATATTGCCCGAAAGCATTAAAAAGGGCAACAATCTTACAGATATTAGAGACGCTACAATAAACATACATTTTCCGAAAAGCAAAGAGGCTCTTAAACGTGCAAAAAAATATTTTGTGTTTGAAGAGCTTTTTATACTTGCAACTTCTCTAATGTTATTAAAGGGTAAACGCAAATCAAGGGCAAAAGCGGTTATAAACTGTGATTATACAGAAAAGTTTTATAATACACTTCCCTTTTCGCCTACCGGTGCCCAAAAAAGAGCAGTTAAAGAGTGCATTGCCGATATGGCTTCGGGCAGGGTTATGAACAGGCTTATTGATGGCGATGTAGGCAGCGGTAAAACGCTCGTTGCCGCCGCACTTATGTATAATGTAGCAAGTTATGGTTGTCAGTCGGTAATAATGGCGCCCACAGAGGTTTTGGCAGAACAGCATTTCAAGAGTCTTTCAGAGTTTTTTAGCGGTAGTGATATAGAGTGCGTACTTCTTACCGGTTCTATGAAACAAAGTGAAAAAACTGCGGCAAAACAGATGCTTTTATCGGGCGAGGCAAGTGTTGCCGTAGGCACTCACGCTTTAATATCCGATGATGTCCGGTTTAACGATTTGGCGCTTGTAATTACAGACGAACAACATAGATTTGGCGTAAATCAGCGTGCGGCGCTATCACTTAAAGGGGAAAATGTGCACACGCTTGTTATGTCTGCAACGCCGATACCGAGAACGCTAGGTCTTATAATATACGGTGACCTTGATATAAGCATTTTAGATGAATACCCTAAAGGCAGGCAAGAAATTGATAGCTATGTAGTATCAAGCGATATTAGAGAGCGTGTGTATGCCTTTGTAAAAAAACACCTTGACAGCGGCAGGCAGGGATATATTGTTTGTCCTATGGTGGAGGAAAGCGAACAGGCAGAAAATCTTAAGAGTGCAGAGCAGTATTATAGTGATATATGCAGAGGTGTATTCAAAGATTATAAAGTAGGCCTTTTGCACGGTAAAATGAAGCCTAAAGATAAAGAAAGCGTTATGCGAAGCTTCAAAAACGGTGAGATAAGCCTCCTTGTCTGTACAACCGTAATTGAGGTAGGTATAGATGTACCAAATGCCGCAATTATGGTGATAGAAAATGCCGAGCGGTTTGGTCTTTCACAGCTTCATCAGTTGCGGGGCAGAATAGGCAGAGGGAAATATAAATCGAGCTGTATATTTATAACCGACCTTAAGGGTAAAAAAATAACCGAGCGTATGTCGGCTATAAAAAATACATCGGACGGCTTTAAGATAGCAGAGGCTGATTTACGCCTTAGAGGCCCCGGAGATTTTTTAGGCTCTCGCCAGCACGGACTTCCCGACCTTAAGATTGCCGACCTTTACGCCGATAATGATACACTCAAGCTTGCTTCAATGGCAGCGGCAAATCTGCTCGAGCACGATAGAGCGCTTAAAGCACCCGAAAATGCGGCGTTAAGACAGGCTGTAATAGATATGTATAAAAGGCTTAATGAAAACTGATATAAAAAAGATGTGTAAAGTTTTAACCTTACACATCTTTACTTTTTTTAAGCTTTTTTTGTCGCTTGAAAGGCTTACTTAAAAACGAACAGATAATAATTATTATCTGACCTGCTATGCCGAGAAGGAAAATCAAACTTACATCTATGCTGAAATACAAAAATGTTATATATATTGCCGCAAGTATTGACCAGATAAGAGCGGATATTATGTAGTAATTACGCCGAGGATTAAACCATACAGAATTAAAAATAAGACTAATTATTAGTATAATTGGCACGGCATAAACAAAATATAAAATCTGGAAAGCCGATTTTCTGATTATCAGTGAGGTTATTATAAAAGCGAACAGCGCCGCAAGCATTATAGCCGCTTCAACAATAAGAGTTATTGCTCTGCGATTATATGTTTTTTGGTGTTTCTGATTAATATCGGTTTTATCCGTAATGCTATCAGAGCGCACAAGTGAATCTACAGTTACACCGAACAGGTCTGCCAGCTCCACAAGCACTTCAATATCGGGGGTAGATTCGCCCCTTTCCCATTTTGAAACCGTTTTATCGGAGTAATTAAGTTTTTCTCCGAGCTGTAGCTGCGTCATATCATTAAGCAGACGAAGCTCGGTTATGTTTTGAGCAATATTATTCTTAATGTACGGCATATTTCACCTCGCTGGTATTATTATACTATGGAGTAACCTAAAAATCAATGTTCAGCCTAAGCAATTGATTTATTTCTATAAATATACTTGACATAACGGGTATTTTGCCGTATATTCATAAACATCGAATAATGTGTTCGGTATTGGCTTACACTCGATAAGGACAAAACGCCCGACAATCGGCTGTTTTGCCGTTCTTTCACGCCTTCGCTCATTGAAATACGACAGTATTCCTGCTTCGCTCATACGCAAAATCTGCGAAAAACAGTTCGATTTCGGGTGCGAAGCAGTTTTGTAGGAGCAAAATTTTTGCTCCGTTGAAGACGAGGAACGCCGTTATACTGGCGTATTCGGGGTGACGAGGCAAGAACGGGCTGAAAATTTTGTCCTCCAAAACCATTTTGTCCTTATCGAGTGTAAGCCTTTATGCATCTGTGTAGAAATGGCTGTCTGATACTAATGTATGCCGTAGTCATATTTTGATTGCGAAAAACCCTTTGTCAGGGCATACAAAACGGCGGACGGCAAGTATCGCGCAGGGTAAAGAAGAATATGACGGGTTTTGGCTCCCGTCAGATTACCTGTCGACACTTAGAGTGTGACAAAGGGGGATGCTTAAATGGCAAAAGAAAATATTGTAGAACTCAAAGACATTTGCGTGGCGTTTGACGGGGAGCAGGTTTTAGACGGACTAAATCTCGAAATCAAAGACAAGGAGTTTATAACCCTTCTTGGCGCCTCGGGTTGCGGAAAGACCACTACTTTAAGGCTTATCGCCGGCTTTCTTGATCCCGATAGCGGAGATGTTATCTTTGAGGGTAAGAGATTTAATGGTGTTCCGGCTTATAAGAGGCAGGTTAACACCATTTTTCAGCGTTATGCGCTTTTTGAACACCTTAATGTGTTCGAGAATGTGGCTTTCGGTTTAAGGGTTAAAAAACTGCCCGAAGAAGAGATTAAAAAAACGGTTGCCGAAATGCTTTCGCTTGTAAATCTCGAGGGCTTTGAAAAACGCAGAATTGCCACCCTTTCAGGCGGTCAGCAACAGCGTGTAGCTATTGCCCGTGCTATTGCAAACAAGCCGAGGGTACTACTGCTTGATGAACCGCTTGCGGCGCTTGACCTTAAACTCCGTAAGGATATGCAAAAAGAGCTTCGCAATATTCAAAGGAAGCTCGGCATTACATTTATATTTGTAACTCACGACCAGGAAGAAGCCCTTACTATGTCCGATAGGGTTGTAGTTATGGATAAGGGTAAGATTCAGCAGGTAGGCACTCCGCAGGATATATATAACGAACCTAAAAACGCCTTTGTGGCTGATTTTATAGGCGAGTCCAATATATTAGACGGCATAATGAAGAAAGACTTTGTTGTCAACTTTTCAGGGCATACATTTGATTGTCTCGATAAAGGTTTTGAGAAAGACGAGGCAGTCGATGTTGTTGTGCGCCCTGAGGATGTAGATATTGTGGCTACGGATAAGGGAATGCTCACAGGCACCGTTACATCGGTTGATTTTTTAGGCGTTCATTATGAAATTATTGTTGATATCGGCGGCTTTAAGTGGATGATACAAACTACCGATGAATGTTTTGTGGGCGATAATGTAGGTCTTTATATCGAGCCTGATGCCATTCATATTATGAAAAAGTCGCAGTATTCGGGACTTTACGGTGATTATAGCTCATACAGCGAAGAAATGGACCACCTCTCTGAAAATATACAAGAGGAGGAATAAGGCTGTGAACAGAAAAAGTTTCGGAAGCAGACTTGTTGCGGCTCCTTATCTTGTTTGGGCGGCGATATTTGTTATTGTGCCGCTTCTTATGATGGCATATTTTGCTTTCACCGATAATTTGGGAGCTTTTACACTGAGTAATATTTTAACTATCGGCAAGTATAAAAAGGCGTTTGGCGTTTCAATTCTTTACGCCGTGGTTGCAACGGCAATAACACTCATAATATCCTACCCTATGGCATATTTTATGGCCAAAATGAAAATAAGCTCGCAGAGAATGGTTATGGTTATAGTTATGCTTCCTATGTGGATGAACTTCCTTATCCGTACTTATTCATGGATATCCATTCTCGCAAATACAGGTATTATAAACACATTTCTCAAGTCTATCGGACTTAAGCCGTTACACCTTATTAACACGCCGGGAGCTGTAATTCTCGGTATGGTTTATGATTTTATACCCTATATGATACTGCCTATTTATTCTGTAATGTCTAAAATAGACAATTCTCTTTTAGAAGCGGCGCAGGACTTAGGCTCTAATGCGGTATCCCGACTTCGCAGGGTAATAATTCCCCTCTCTATGCCGGGAGTGATTTCGGGTATTACTATGGTGTTTGTGCCGTCTGTCAGCACATTCTATATTTCCCAAAAGCTCGGCGGAAATAAAAATTGGCTTATAGGTGATGCTATTGAATATCTTTTCGGCGCAGGACCGGAGTATTATAATGTCGCCTCGGCAATATCGCTCGTTCTTATGGCGATGATACTTCTCTGCCTTGCTGTTATGAGCCGCTTTTCGGGCGATGAAGAAGGGGGAGTTATAGTATGAAAGCTCTCTCAAGAATATATGTTGCGCTTATGATACTATTCCTTTACGCTCCCGTTGCGGTTATGATATTCTTTTCATTTAATTCGGGAGCGAGCGTTTGGATATTTGAAAGCTTTTCGTTTGATTGGTATAAAGGTATATTTTTTGATACTGCTATGATGGAGGGGCTAAAGCACACCTTGTCGGTGGCTCTTTTGTCTGCAAGTATAGCTACGGTGCTCGGCACGGCGGCTTCGGTAGGCATTTTAGCACTCCGCAGGAAGATTGCCAGAAGCTTTGTTACAACCGTTACAAATATACCTATGATGAACGCCGATATAGTAACCGGCGTATCGCTTATGCTTTTGTTCGTGTTCTTCGGCAGGGTAATAGGTCTTTCCGAGTCTCTAGGTTTTTTTACGGTGCTTATAGCGCATATAACATTTAACTTGCCTTATGTCATTCTTTCGGTCATACCAAAACTTCGCCAAACCGACAGCAATTTGCACGAAGCGGCACTTGACCTCGGCTGCACTCCGCTCAGCGCATTTTTCAAGGTGGTAATACCTTCGATTAAAACAGGCATATTTACAGGCTTTATTATGTCGTTTACATTGTCGCTTGATGATTTTGTAATAAGTTATTTCACCTGCGGCCATTACCAGACCTTGCCGGTAGTAATTTACAATATGACCAAAAAGACCGTAAAACCGGATGTTTATGCATTGTCAACTATTATTTTTGTGGTTATATTCGTTCTTCTGATATTTTACAATATGATACAAACAAAAAGCGAGCAAAGGAGGGAATGGGATGCTAAAAAAGCTTAGTGTGATTTTCCTTTGCGCTAATCTTATATGCTGTTTGTTTGCGGGTTGCGGTTACGAGTATATGGATATTGAGCTTAAAGGCAAATATACAAGAGAGTTTGCAGGTAGCCAGCTTAATGTGTATAATTGGGGCGAATATATATCGGATGGCTCGGATGATATGATGGATGTAAACCGTGAGTTTGAACGGCTTACGGGTATTCATGTAAACTATTCTACATTTGAGAGCAACGAAAGTATGTATTCACAGCTTAAAAGCGGCGGTGTTTCGTACGATATAATCATACCCTCCGATTATATGATTGAGCGTCTTAAAAACGAGGATATGCTCAAAAAGATTGATGTATCCAAACTTCAGAATTACGGATACATTTATGATGATTACAAAGGCCTTTTTTACGATAAAAACAACGAGTACAGCGTGGCTTATAATGTGGGTATGGTGGGCATTATTTATAACCCGACATTGATAGGTGAGCCGGAGCATTCTTGGAAAACACTGTGGGATGAAAAATACCGTGATATGTCCCTTAATTTCAGCAACCCACGGGATGGCTTTATGACGGCGCAGATGATTTTAGGTCAGGATGTAAACACCACGAACAAAGCCCACTGGGATGCCGCCGCAGAGCTTCTTAAAAAGGGCAAGAATGTTTTGCAATCTTATGTTATGGATGAAATCTACGGTAAAATGGAAACCGGCGAAGCCGCAATAGGGCCGTACTAAGCCTGCGATTATCTTACAATGCTCGATAATAATGAGGATTTGAAGTTCTTTTATCCTAAAGAGGGTACAAATATAGTTGTTGATGCTATATGCGTGCCAAAATCGGTTAAGCACTATAACGAGGCAATGCTTTATATTGATTTTCTTTTAGAGCCCGAAGTAGCGCTCGCAAATGCCGAGTATATATGCTATGCGTCTCCAAACCGTGCGGTTGTGGAAAATGAAGATTATACTTTTTATAAAAATAAAACGCTTTATCCCGACACGAAAGACGCTCCGCCCACGCAGTATTATCACGATATTGACCCCGAAATCAGGAGCTATTATGAAAATCTATGGATAGACCTTAAACTTTATTAGTAAGGTGGGGAACATATGCATATTTATAAATCTGCGGATGAACTTATAGGGGAGACTCCGCTTTTAGAGCTTACAAATATCGAAAAGCAGTTTTTTCTTAAAGCTAAAATACTTGCAAAGCTCGAATACTTAAACCCTGCCGGCTCTGTAAAAGACAGGGTAGCTCTGGCTATGATAAATGAAGCCGAGCAGTCCGGCAAATTAAAAATGGGTGCTACTATCATTGAGCCCACATCCGGCAACACTGGCATAGGGCTTTCAATGGTTGCGGCAACACGGGGTTACAAGGTAATCATAGTTATGCCGGATAGTATGTCTAAAGAGCGAAGAGCTTTAATGAGAGCTTACGGCGCCGAGCTTGTACTTACTGACGGTAGCAAGGGTATGCGTGGGGCTATCGAAAAAGCAGAAGAGCTTAAAAACGAAATACCCGGTTCAATTATTGCCGGCCAATTTGTAAACCCTGCTAACCCTCAGGCACATTTTGAAACAACAGGCCCCGAGATTTTTTCTGATACAGACGGTAAGGTTGATATATTTGTAGCAGGTGTAGGAACAGGCGGCACAATAACCGGTGCAGGTAAATATCTAAAATCTAAAAAACCCGAAGTAAAAATAATTGCCGTAGAGCCGGAGGACTCGCCTGTGTTGTCAGGCGGAAAGCCGGGCGCACATAAGTTTCAGGGCATAGGCGCAGGCTTTGTACCCGATGTGTTGGATACTTCTGTTTACGATGAAGTCTTTAAGGTTTCTGATTTTGATGCGTTCAGTGCGGCAAGGCTTATAGCTAAAAGAGAGGGCGTGCTTGTAGGTATTTCATCGGGAGCGGCGCTCTCTGCGGCAATCAGTATTGCAGAGAAAAAAGAAAACGCAGGCAAAACAATAGTTGTTTTGCTTCCCGATACCGGAGACAGATATCTTTCTACAGAGCTTTTTGAAATATAAAATGAAGCGGCAAGGCTAAGCCTTGCCGCTTCAGCCTGTCAAAAAACTTAATTTTTAAGCATTTGCGTAGCGAGAGCTACGCATTATGTTTTTCCGGTGACATGTGCGGCGGAAAAACTCCTTGTAAGCGAAAACCGCTCTGTTGAGCGGTTTTTAAGGGGCGTGGGTGG
>JAFXNY010000113.1 GCA_017529165.1 Clostridia bacterium | reverse complement strand
GTGGTATCAAGTCTGCCTTCAAGTTTTACCAAAAGAGTATTGTTTTCTGCGTTTTTTTCAATGTTTAGCATATTTTTGCCTCCAAGCACTATTTATTTAATTTTCGTTTGTCACGGTAATAATAAACCTTTTAAGCCCTTCAGGATAATCCTCAGCGGCAGGCAAGTTTGTATCACCCAATTTTACCATTTTGTTTTTACCGTGGTAATCACTGCCGGCGGTAATCAGCAAATCGTACCGTTTTGCAAAGGAAAGCATTTCCTTTATTATCTTTGGCGAGAAGCCGGAATAAAACGCCTCCACGCCGCGAAGCCCGAAATCCATAAGTCGCCGCAAGCGATTATCCATATTGTTACCGAGGATTAACTCATCTCCCTTGCCGTAGCTCGGATGCGCGAGCACCGGAATACCGCCGGATCGGATAATAGCCTCTATTGCCGTATCCGGCTTTACATACTTACTTCCTGCGTGAAATTTGTTTATGTAGTTTTCAATCGCATCTTCTTTGCTTTCGGCATAGCCGTATTTAACCATAAGATTTCCTATGTGCGGCTTGCCGGGATTATCAAGTGAAAAAAGTCCTGATTTGTCCTCATCCGAAAAGGCAAAGCCAAAAGCAGAGTTCAAAAAATCAAGCCTTTTTTCGAGCTTTTCCATACGCAGGCGGTGTCCCTCATCAACCGTTTCGTTTATAGCTTTCGCCGCCGCGTCATAATTGTAACCCAAAATATGATATTGCCCGTGTTCATCCTTGCAGGAAAACTCGGCGCCGGTAATAAACTTTATATCGCCTTCAAGCTCTTTGGTAATTTGAGTGCAACCCTTTACCGCATCGTGGTCGGTAAGGGAAAAAAGTTTAATTCCGGCGGCTTTTACATTGCTTATTATTTCGGTGGGCGAATCTGTACCGTCAGAAACATTTGAGTGCATATGCAAATCGATTTTTTGCGGATAGCTCATAAAATCTCATCCTTTTAAAGCACAAGCGTAAGGTTGTTAAGTCCAAGCGAATTAACATAGTTTGCATCTTTAACCATTTTCATAACCATACGGATACCGATATGAGCGGCGAGGTCCTCTGTATTGTGTAATTCAAGATATTGAAGCGGGTCAAAATTGATGCAGTTATCTCTTATTCGTATAATTCTCTTATCACCGTTGAAAACCAAGCGTATATCAACACTGTGCTCCTTTGTATCCTTAGTAAATCCATGCTCTACTATATTATCCGCCATTTCCTCAATGCAAAGGGAAATCATAGTGCTGTTTCTTTCACTCTCGCCGTGTAAAGTGCAGAATTCCGAGGATTTTGCGGAGGCACTTACTACATCCTCAACCGTGGCTACGCTCATTTCAAGACAGTCCTCATCCGGCACGCCGAAATCATCCGGCAGGTAGGAAAACGCCTCTGTCGAAAAGGTAACGCCGCCGCTTTTTTTCCATACTGCGATTACAATTATCAAAAGGGTAAGGGTCTCCCCGCACAAAAACGCGAGCCACACACCGGTAGTAGATAAAAACCTGCTCAGTATAAATGCAAATATTGCGGTAAACAGGAAATTCTGCATAAGCGATATTGCTTCGGTAAATCCGGTTCTGTTTACACCTTGCAGGTAGTTTTTATATGCGGTGTTAAGCGCGCAGGGAACAAGGGAAAGGGAGAACAACCTCAGACCTAAAATTGCCATATCCTTGGCTTCAAGCGCTTCTGTGAGGAATAATCCCACAAGCGCCGGCGCCGCAAAAATAACAACCGCTATGAGTATAATATCGAGGACAAACGCATAACCCATCATTGTTTTAACAAGCCTTTTAAGCTCGGTTTTATCCTCGTCACTGTAAAATATTGATGAAAGCAACAGCGCCACTGAGCCTATTCCCGAGCCTATACAGTAACAAATATTGCCAACCGTTGAAATAACCGAATAAGCCGCAACGGCAAGATTTTGTCCTACTTCGAGCAAAACCTTATTGAGTACAAACACCAAAAGAACAAGGCTTATTTGATTGATTACCGTAGGTACGCCGTATTTTAAAAGCTCCAAGCAGGTTTTAAGGCGAACAAGCGCCCTTTTGAACTTGAACATACAGTTTTTTTTAATAAAATATGCTATACCTATTATGAATGCAACATAATAGCTGATGCTTGAAGCAAGCCCCATTCCGAGCGTGCCTTTTTTAAATACAAAAACATTAAGTATATCAAGGAGTATATCGGCAACCGTCATAGCGATTACCGCCACAATCATCCTTGTACGGTTGCCTGAAATCTGCATAAACGGCACCATAATCTGAGCAAATATAAATGCCGGAGCGCCGATTATAAAACCGCGCAGATAGTCCTGCGTTAAGAAGAAAACCGTGTTATCTGCGGTGGGCTTTCCGGCACCTAAGAGTGTGCAAATCGGGGAAGAAAACAACAACACAACTATAAGACCTACAAAGGAAACCGTGGCAGCGAGAGCCGCTGATACGGAAAAGCAACCGTTTGTAGCCTCCATATCGCCGCTGCCCAT
>JAFXNY010000013.1 GCA_017529165.1 Clostridia bacterium | reverse complement strand
GATATTGTATCTGTGGTTTCAGAGTTAAAAGGTAAAACTGCCACAGTACTGCTGAATAACTGCGAGGGCTTTTCTCCGCTTGTCTGCCGTGAGTTGTGTTTTATAGGCTTCACAGATGTTGATGCACAGAATGAGAATTGCGATTTAACGGTGCTTAAAAAAATGCTTCAAGAAGTCAAAGATAGCATTTTAGAAAAGCATACTTTTACAGTACTATATGAAAACGGTATGCCAAAAGATTTTTCTTTTATAGATATAAATCAATACGGTTCGCTTTATGAAAAAAAGCATTTAGGTACTGCGTGTGAATTGCTTGATGAGTTTTATTCCAAAAGGGATAGGCTTGCAAGGCTTAATAAGCAGAATAGCGATTTGATTAAGACTGTAAGTAATCTTATTTCTCGAGCCAATCGCCGTAAGAATGTCAGAATAAAAGAACTTGAGGGTACAAACGATAGGGAAAAGTATCGCATATACGGCGAGCTTATAAAAGCGAATATTCACAATATTAAATCGGGTAACACTTACTGTGAAGTTGTCAATTTTTATGATGAAAATATGTCAACCGTAAAAATAAAATTAGACCCTGCTTTAAGTCCGGCTTCAAACGCCGCAAAGTATTTTAAGGACTATAAAAAAAGCTGTACTGCCCGCCAAAGCTTAAGTCAGCTTATAGAGTCCGATAAAAAAGAAATTGAATATCTTGATTCGGTATTGTATGGCCTTGAGGATGCAACCTGTACAGCAGATGTTGCAGGAATTAGAGATGAGCTTGTGGAAACCGGCTATATTAAGGTGCACAAATCGGCAAAAAGGAGAAACGCACAGCCAAAAATCGAAGAGCATATATCTCTCGAGGGATATAAAATACTTGTAGGGCACAACAATATTCAAAATGATTATATAACTACTCGTCTTTCAGAAAAGAACGATATATGGTTTCACACAAAGAAGATTCACGGCAGTCATGTAGTTCTTAAAAACGGCGGTAAAGAAATATCAGAGGAGACATTAAAGCTTTGCGGAATGTTTGCCGCAAAAAACTCAAGAGCCAAAGATTCTTCTAATGTTGCAGTTGATTACACGCCTATAAAGTATGTAAAAAAGCCTGCCGGTGCAAGGCCGGGAATGGTGATTTATACAACCAATAAAACTCTGTATGTTACACCTTGGGAGAAGTAATATGAAAATCGGACTTTCAACTTCATGCCTTTATCCGCTCGAAACAGAAAAGGCACTTTTAAGCGTTGCAAAAGCCGGAATTAAGACAACCGAAATATTCTTTAATGCTAATTGCGAGCTTAAAAAAGACTTTGTACTACTACTTAAAAACATAAAAGATGAATATGGCGTTAATGTAATATCGATTCATCCTACTATGTCTTTAGCTGAGTCTTTTATGCTTTTTTCAGCCTATGACCGCCGATATAGAGAGGGAATAGAGCAGTACAAAAGATATGCTGAAATTGCGGCAGAGCTTGGAGCTAAATATATAATTATGCACGGTGGTAAGCCTAACGGCGTACTTGATGATAATGGGTATTTTGAACGCTTTTCTGTAATTGCTGAGTCTGTACATCAAAACGGAGCTGTGCTTTTACAGGAAAATGTTGTAAACTTCAGGGCAGGTAATCTTGATTTCCTTAAAAAAATGAAGAATTATTTAGGAGATAATTCCGCCTTTTGTTTGGATATAAAACAATGTATCAGGGGCGGATATTCGCCGTTTGATGCTATATCGGCGTTGGGTAATTCCGTTAAGCATATCCATATCAGCGATAACTCTGCACAAAAGGATTGTATGTTACCGCTTAAGGGCAATTTTGATTTTGATAGCTTCTTTTCGCTATGTAAAACGGCCGAGTATTCAGGTGATGCTATCATTGAGGTTTATAGAGATGCATTCGCAGATACCAATGAGCTTTACAAATCTTATAATATTTTTGTAAAAAGTTTATTTTTTTGAAAAAAGCCCTTGACAAACAATTTAATGTGTAGTATAATTGCATCGTTATCCGTAAGGATAACATAGTTGGTGCTGATTGCGGTGAGGGTCCACCCGTTCCCATTCCGAACACGGAAGTTAAGCTCACTTGCGCTGAAGATACTTGGCGGGCAGCTGCCTGGGAAAATAAGTAGGTGCCAACATTTTATCGCTTGTCTTATGACAGGCGATTTTTTTGTTTACAAAACTTGTAAACACTGATATAATAATTAAACACACTAAAAGGGGGAGCTTTATGAAGTTTTCTGTAAATATTAAGAGTATATCGTCATCTTTTCCACTTCCTTGCGATATTGCGGATAAATATATAAAGCTCGCATCCGGTGTGCAACTAAAAGCGCTAATTTTGGTTATGCGTGATCTATCAAGTGAGATAGATGCCGAAAGTATTGCGAAAAAGCTTAGCATCAGCCTATCCGACACTGAAGATGCACTGCTTTTCTGGGTTCGTTGCGGGGTGCTTTTAAGAGAAGAAACCCCAAGGGAAGAACCTGCAAAAAAGATTATTATTTCGAACGAACCGCCAACAAGGACCGATGTTATTATGCGTGGTATGGAGGATGAAAAGGTAAGGCTTCTTTTGCGTGAGGCACAATTAAAGTTCGGCAGAAATCTTAAAAATAACGAGAGTAAGCTTTTAGTCTCTCTTTATGACGATTACGGTATGGATGTAACTGTAATTCTTTTGCTTTTACAGCATGCGGCTTCGGTTAATAAAATAAATCTAGCATATATTCGTTCAACCGCCGTAAAATGGCTAAAAGCTGGCGTTGAAAATGTGCGCGACGGTGAGGCTATAATAGCTGAAGAAACCCGTATGAAGCTTGCGTTTAGCGTTGTTTGCAATGCCTTTGGTATTGAAAAAAGAATGCCGAGTGAGAAAGAAACGCAGTATTCAAATGCTTGGGTAAATGATTGGGGAATGACACCCGATATGCTTAAAGCGGCTTACGATGTTTGTATAGACAGCAAAGCAAAGCTTTCTTTTCCTTACATAAATAAAGTTCTTGAAAAATGGCATACGGCAGGATATAAAACATTTTTAGATGTTAAAAACGGTGAAAAGAAATCTGTAAAGGGTAGTAAATCAAGCAATGCTTTTGCTGGCTACGATTTAGATGCCTTTGAAGCAAAGCTAAATAGTGATTAGGGGGTTATGTAGTGACGAAAAGAGAAATAATAGAAATGTGCATAAATGAAAAGCAAAACGCACATTCGGCTCAGGTTGCGGATTATGAGAGTGCTGTCTCACGCCTTGAACATGATAATAAGCGTTTTGCAGAGATAAAATCTATTATGTCTGCAATCGGTGCAAAGCTCGCCATTACTGCTCTTTCAGGCAATCAAAAGATACTTGATGATTATAAACTTACTCTAACTGCTTTGGAAGAAGAACGCAGGCAGATATTGGCAGATAATGCAATTAAAGAGCCTGAGTATGATTGCGAAAAATGCCACGATACAGGGTATGTGGACGGTAAATATTGTGATTGTATAAAAGATACGGCTACAAGGCGTTATATAAATGAACTCTCAAAAACTATCCCGATTGTTGAAAGCAGATTTGAAAACTTTGATTTGGGCTATTACCCGAATGTTGAAACAGAAAAAGGCAATCCTCAAAAGCGAATGATAGATATTCTTAAGCTTTGCCGAAACTATGCCGATAATTTTACCCCTCAAAAGTCTGAAAGCTTGCTATTTATCGGAAATACAGGTCTTGGCAAAACGCACTTGTCACTTGCCATTGCTTACGAGCTTTTAGTAAAGGGATATGATGTGATTTACGGCAGTGCCTACAATCTGTTTTCCGCAATGGAGGCAGAGCATTTCAGCGAACATACCGATAAAAGCTATTTGCAGGCAGTAGGTTGTGATTTGCTTATTATTGACGATTTGGGCGGTGAGTTTGTGTCGCCTTATATACAAAGTCTGGTTTATAATATTGTCAACACTCGCCTTTTGGCACATAAACCTACTATTATAAACACCAATCTTTCTATGGCAGAAATAGAGAGAATATATACTCCGCGTGTGTCGTCAAGGTTACTTGGTGATTATACCGCAAAACGCTTTTTGGGCAACGATATAAGACAACAAAAGAGTAGTAAATAGTATTGTTTTGCGATATCCAATTAGTAAATCAGGACTTCCGGGTTAACCGAGAGTCCTGATTTACTACACTTATTAAAATAGTGGTTTTATTATAATTCTTTCACAAGCATTAGCATATCTATCTATATGTTTATTTTTGTCATCATATTGTTGCGACACAATTTCAAGCTTTGTAAGCGTTGAAAAGAGCATGCATTTTTACCAAAGTAAAAATTACGCTTACAAAACAAATATGAAATTGTGTCGCATGTTTAGTTTATCACAAAGGGCGTAAAAAGTAAGATAAAAGAAAAAATCGGGCTTTTAATAAGCCCGAAAGAGAGAAATGTTTTCAATAGTGAAATCGCGGCTTTGCCGCGGTGAAATCAAAGGCTTTCGCCTTTGGTGAAATCGTTCGCTTACGCTCACGGTGAAATTAAATCCGTCCTTCACCCGCACGAAGTGCGGATTTCACCACGAAGTGATTTCACCCGAGCTTTAGTTCGGATTTCTCCCGTCCAAAGGACGGATTTAGTTGAAAAGGTTCATCTTTTGGTAGACAAAAGATGAACCTTTTCTGGCGGAGTAGGAGAGACTCGCCCGGCGCAACTGTTGCGCCGGCACGCACGCGGACTTTGCAACCGTCCACCGGAAGGTTGCAATTTGCCTCACGGCAAACCGTCCTGTTCGAGTCTCTCTAAAATACTAAAATAAGCAAGCCATACCAAAAGGTATAACTTGCTTATTTGGCGGAGTAGGAGAGACTCGAACTCTCGCGCCGGGGATTGGCCGGCCTACGCCCTTAGCAGGGGCGCCTCATCACCAACTTGAGTACTACTCCATAGTGACAAACTTTTATATATTAATTAAATTGATTACTATTTGGCGGAGAGGATGGGATTCGAACCCATGTGGCATCGCTGCCAAACGGTTTTCAAGACCGCCTCGTTATGACCGCTTCGATACCTCTCCGTGCGACCAGATTATTTTAACACAAACTATTTAGATTGTCAACACCGCAATCTTGAAAATAATGGATATTTATAGTATAATAATTTCGGCACAAGGGAAGATGGGTGCAATTCCCACACGGGCACGCCGCCGTGATAAGCATTTACGCATCTGCTGTATATTCTCGCCGCAGAGAATGAACGCCATTGGATTTTTTCCGAGAAGGTCGGCAGATGTGCTTTAAGTCGAAAGACCTGTGCAAAAGTGCGGAACAGTCTCTTTATGAGAATTGCGAGCGCCTATTGTGTTCCGCAACATAATAAAAGGAGAAAAGAATATGAAAAAGAGAAGTTTAACATTAAAGATTTCCTCTGTTGTCATATCTATTGTGCTTATTGCGGCTATGGCGCTTTGTATGACTTCTTGCGGAAAAACTGCAGACCCTGCCGATACATCATCGCCGGTAGTAACTGCTAAGACGAATGAGGTAGGTACGGGCAATACAAGCTTTAAGTTTGCAGTAACCTATGATGACGGTAAGGTAGAAAACTATACCGTTAAAACCGATAAGACAACCGTTGGCGATGCACTGCTTGATGCCGGTCTTATTTCGGGCAGTGACAGCGAATACGGCCTTATGGTTGATATAGTAAACGGCGTTAAGGCTGATTACAACACCGATAAGGCATATTGGGCATTCTACATTGACGGCGAATATGCTCAAACAGGCGTTAGTGCAACTGAAATTGATGCTAATGCTGAATATTCTTTTGTATATACTAAAGAATAATGACTTCTAAAAAAATAAAGCTTTGGGAAACGGTGCTTTTCGCCCTCTTGGGTGCTTTTATGTTTGCTTCAAAGCAGGCGCTTGAGTTTCTGCCGAATGTGCATATGCTCGGTATGCTTACTGTGCTTTACACGGCACTTTTCAGAACAAAAGCACTTATTCCCATATATGTATTTGTACTTTTAGAGGGTATATATGCAGGTTTTAGTATATGGTGGATACCGTATTTTTATCTATGGGCTGTGCTCTGGGTAGCTACAATGCTAATACCGAGAAACCTGAAACCGGTATGGCAGTCGATTTGCTATATAGCAGTTTGCGGTTTGCACGGCTTTTTATACGGTACATTATATGCCCCTTTTCAAGCTCTTGCTTTCGGGCTTAGTTTTAAAGGTATGATTGCTTGGATAATTGCAGGACTGCCTTATGATGCAATACACGGCGTCAGCAATCTTTTTATGGGTGCGCTTGTATTACCGCTTTATATACCGCTTAAAAGAGTAATTGATAAGTTTTATAGTCTTTAATAAAACTCCGGAACAATGTGTTCCGGAGTTTTATTGTATAGCGAAAACCACGCGACTATCGCGTGGTTTTCGCTATACAATGAAATACCACCCGCTACGCGGGTGGATATTTATTCATACTCCCCTCGGTAAGGTTGCAACGGCTACTGATTCAATGAACCATATCAGCCAGTATTCATATAACTCACGAGGGTTTAATACATCTGTCCGAGATGCAAATAACGGTATAAGCACGGCAGTGTACGATGCGTTAGGAAATATTACATCTCTTTCCGGACCGCTTGGTTCAACTGTGAACTATTCTTATGATGAAATGGGTAAACTCATTTCAGAAACGACGTCCTCAGGTGGTACAATAAACTACGGCTATAACGAACTGAATGTCAAAAAGCAGATTACAAACGCCAGAGGTCAAAAGAGAAAGTATTTCTATGACGGTGCAGGAAGAATAACAGGTACAGTAGGCGCTGAAGATTCTGTAAGTTATACCTATGATAAAAACGGTAATGTTCTAACTGTAACAGACAGTAACGGTACCGTTACCCGTGAGTATGACGCACTGAATAGAGTAACAAAGTATACAGATACCTTTGGGAAATCTATTTGTTATGAATATGATGCAGTAGGAAATCTTACAAGACTCGTTTACCCTGATAATACATCGGTACAGTATACTTACGATGCTAACAATAACCTTGTATCCGTAACCGACTGGGCGAACAGAGTAACCTCATATACCTATGATGTCAATAACAGGGTAACAGGCGTAACTAAACCTGACGGCAGTGTTAAGACCACCGTATACGATTCAAAACAGCGTATAACATCCACTGTGGAAAGAACGGCAAATAATGAGATTATTACAGGCTTTGAGTATACATACGATTCTTTGTCAAGGATAGTCGATGAAAAACATCTTGCAGAAAATATAAAGATATGCTATACTTATGATAACCTCTCCAGAGTAACTAAACGGCAGATAATCGATTTGTGCTGTAATGAGGTTATAGACGAAGAAGATTATACCTATGATTCAGCAGGTAATATTACCGATGCACCTGATAGTTGCTTTGAGTATGATACCAATAACCGCCTTACAGTATTTAACGGTAACTGCGTTAGTTATGATTTGGACGGTAATATGGTATCTGACGGTTGCACTGCTTATGAGTACGACTCTGCAAACCGACTGTTAAAAGCGGACGGTAATGCATATACTTATAACGCAGAGGATGTGCGAATCCGCAATGTCCGTCCTGATGCAGATACAATCTATACCTATAATACGAACTGTAAGTTAAGTCAGTTGTTAGAGAAGACAACAAATGATATTACAACCAAGTATGTATACGGTATAGAGCTTATAGGCGAAGAGAAGTGCTCAGAGTTTAAAACCTACCACTTTGACTATAGAGGCAGTACAGTTGCGATAACCGACGAATGCGGTTGTATAACAGATACATTTAAGTATGATACTTATGGTAAACTTATTTCAAGAACGGGTAACAGTTTCGTAATCTTCGGTTACAATGGCAGAGACGGTGTAATAACTGATAGCAACGGTCTTATCTACATGCGTGCCCGTTATTACAGCCCTGTAATGAGGAGATTTATAAATGCGGATATTATCCACGGCGAAATCTCCGATTCCACCTCGCTTAACCGTTACGCTTATGTTAACGGCAACCCCGTTTCCTTTGTTGACCCGTTTGGGTTGGCTGTTGAGGAAAGGGGACAAAAAATAACTGATTCCCTAAAAGAAATCATTAATGTGTTGTCTTACTCAGGTGGTCTGAAGAGAAAAATAAAGATTGGCGGAATTGAATACTATAGTAAGTTTAAGACTGTTAACGGAAATGGTTTAATTGATTTCGAGAGCATATTGGATGAACAACTTGATTTGCTGAATTCAGTTACTATTTCTAATGATGATGTTAATGCTTTGTTTTCTGATGATTCATTAGGCACTGAAATACCTATTAAACTTAATGAAACAAATGTTTTATCTATAGCGTTTTTACAAGGACTAGACTATTCCGGTCTTGAATTCACAATAAAAACTAAAGTGGGAAAAAATAGTTCGGTTTCTACAACGCTTGGAATGAAGAATGATACATCTTCCAAAAAGTCAAACTCTACTCCTGAATCTGCTTTTATTCCGGAATTCAATCTTGTCCCAATTCAACCTATCCTGCCTGATTGGAATAGTTCATCAACGACTGCAGCTTTTGGTGGGTTAGCAACAACAGAAATTTTGTTGGCATTAATTCTGTTGGCAGCATGTATTGCCTAATGTTTTGTTATGATTGATTATTTTTTCGGAGGGAACATCTTGAAAAAAGTTGTAATCATTGTATGTATTATTGCTATGGTATTGCTTCCGGTTATTTTTTATGCATCACAGATAAACATATATACTTTTTCGCCTCTTATTTGCCATATTTTGATGCAGGAATCTCCGGTAGAATTCTGCGCCGAATGGGGCAACAG
>JAFXNY010000112.1 GCA_017529165.1 Clostridia bacterium | reverse complement strand
TTCAGTTTTAGATTATAATAATTTGCCTTTTTCTTAGATAAAATATACATAAGAAGGAAAAGGGGCGAAGTAATGAAAACGCAAACAGAGTTTCCTGAAAGATATATTACTTTGGGATTAAAGATTTCATATTACAGGAGAAAAGCAGGTTATACCCAAGAATACTTTGCAGAACTCATTGATAAAAGTGTGAGTTTCGTAGGGCAAGTTGAGGGTCCAAGTACGATAAGCGGTGTATCTCTTGAAACGCTTTTTAAGATGGCGCAGGTATTAAAAATACCACCCTCAAAATTATTAGAGGATGATTAAAGGTTAAGGAAGCAACTCCACTAAGCGTGGGTTGCTTTTTTGTTTTTTATATGAAATAATTTGGTTTAGGAGGCGTTTTTATGGATAAATATGTTACGGGAGCTGTAATACGAAGGCTCCGCGAAAACAAAAAGATGACTCAAGAAGAGCTTGCAGATAAGCTTAGTGTTAGCAGTAAAGCGGTTTCAAAATGGGAAACAGGTGCTGGCTTTCCTGATATAAGCCTGCTCCAGCCGCTCGCAAAAGCACTTGATATTTCGGTGATTGAACTGCTTTCGGGCGAGGATATAAGCAATCACAATCAGTCTGCCAATATGGCAAAAGGCAGATTTTATGTTTGCCCTGTTTGCGGTAATGTTATTTACTCAATCGGCGAGGCGGTTCATAGCTGTTGCGGTATAACACTGCCGCCAAGCGAGCCGGAGAATGCAGATTTTGAACATTCAATAAACATTCAAATTGTAGAGGACGAATATTATGTTACGGTTAATCACCCTGCCACAAAAGAGCATTATATATCGTTTCTGGCGGCGGTATCGGACTGCGGTATAAATCTTATAAAGCTCTACCCCGAGGGAAGCAATGAGGCAAGATTCAAAATAAACCGTCAAGAAAAAATATATGCCTACTGCAACCGCCACGGGCTTTTTATGTCAAAGACAATATAGACTTTAACGGTAATTTATGATAAAATAGGTGCATAAAAAATCAAGGGGATATTTTTACTGTGAAAAAGTCTTTAAGCTTTTATTCTTTTATACCGCCGTTTGCCGTTTTGGCTTCAAATCTGATTTCCTCCTTTATAACGAGGATGTTTACTGCCGGCGGTCACATTTACGATATCACTCTGCCGATTGATAGGTCCATACCTTTTGTACCCGAGTTTATTTACATATATGTTTTAGCGTTTCTCCAATGGGCAGTTTGCCTTATTGCCGTAATGGTTATAGACAGTAAAAAATCTTGGTACTACTGTATGGGTATTACCGCCGGCAACCTGATTTCAGGCGTTATATTCCTTGTGTTCCCTACTATTATGAGTATTCGCCCTGATTTCTCGGGCGGCGGTGCGATTACAGAGTTTATAGGCAGATTTATTTTTGCCGCAGATACTCCGCCGATGAATATTTTTCCGTCTTTACACTGCTTGCACAGCTGGGGCTGTATGCGTATGATTTTTGCAATAAAGCAAGTGCCAAAGGGCATTAAAATTGCCAACGCAGTATTCTCTGTTCTTGTGTTTTTATCGGTACTTTTTGTAAAACAGCATTTGGTTTTTGATGTTCCTGCCGGAATAATTATATTTGAGGTGGGTCTGTTTTTAGTAAGGCTTTTTAAGCGGAAACAATCGAATGTGAGGTGAAATATGCTGAAAAGATTTATAAGTTACTATAAACCCCACAAAAAGATGCTGGCACTTGATATGCTGGCGTCTCTGCTTATATCC
>JAFXNY010000111.1 GCA_017529165.1 Clostridia bacterium | reverse complement strand
GCGCGCACGTTCATCTCCAGCGCGTACAGGCAGTAGCTCAGGTACGTGGGCAGGATCTGCTTCATGCTCGCGGACCAGAAGCCCTGGAACTTGGTGGCGCCGAAGGATTCCATGGCCTCAAAGGCCGAATGTGAAAACCCGGTTATAATTCACTATAATCTTTTCGAAAAACCGTGGTGCTATGACAACATACAGTATGAAAGCGTTTTCTGGAAATACGCAGAGGATAGCGGCTTTATTGATGAAATAAGGAAATATAAAGAGAACTATACAGATGATAAAAAGCAAGCTGATAAAGAGTGCTTAGAGCTTCTTGTCCGCCGAGGCACAGAGATACCCGAAAACGAAATAACATTTAGAAAAATGAAAGAAAGCGGAGTTAAAATAGCATTATGATAGCGGAAGATACACGCTTACAGGTTATTAAGAATATAAAAACCTCCGCCGAAAGCGGAGAGTTTCACAATAAAGTTGAGGTGTCTGACCCCTTGCTTACTGCAGAGCAAAGCAAGGCAATAACCGATGCCTTTATAGAAAACCGGCACAACATGGGCTTTAAGATAAAGTCAAAAATCGCCTCTAATATGGCGGATGTTGCTATGAGGGTTATAAACAAGGATACCAAGATAATAGGACTTGAAAAGATACCTAAGAACCTCGGCGGAGTTATAATAACAAGCAATCATTTTTCCCCTCTTGAAAACACTATAGTAAGACTTCTTAATCGCAAAATGGGAAGAAAGAAACTTAATATTATCTGCCAAGATTCCAACTTTGCCATGAGCGGACCCATAGGTTTTTTAATGAACTATGCAAATACCATTCCGATAAACGCCCAGCCTCGCTATTTGGCACGGGACTTTTTATCCGTTCTTAAAGAAAAGCTTGTAATAAATAAGGAAAGCGTGCTTTTGTATCCCGAGCAGGAAATGTGGTTTAATTACAGAAAACCGAGGCCCCCTAAAGGCGGCGCATATTTCTATGCGGCAAAGTTAAATGTGCCGATTATTTCCTGCTTTGTAGAGATGATAGATACCGGCGTGCCGGACGGTAAAATCGGAAAGTTTAATAAGGTGCGTTATGTTTTGCATGTTTTAGATGTGTTGTATCCCGATAGTAATCTTAGCACCAAGGAAAACACCGAAAAGCTTGCCGCCAGCGACTATAAGCTTAAAAAAGAGTGTTATGAATCGGTTTACGGCAAAAAACTTTCTTATACTTTTAGCCTTGATGATATAGCCGGATACAAGGGTGACTAAATGAAAAAAGTCAGATATTATAGGGAATACACCGATGATTTTTCGGTTAGCAAATCGCAAGATTTTACCTTGCCTGATAGTTATGTTTTTATTAAAAATGATTTTTTATCAAGGCTTTTATCAGCGGTAGTCTATTTTCTCGCCATAGTTTTTTCAAGTGTATATTTAAGACTTTTTATGCACCTTAAAATAACCGGCAAAAAAAAGTTTAGAAAAGTCTCGGGCGGTTATTTTATTTACGGCAACCATACGCAGAGCGTAGGCGATGTGTTTATACCGGCACTCGCCGCACTGCCGCGGAGGATATATACGATAGTTTCTACCGCAAATTATGGAATACCTGTAATAGGCAAGATTTTAAGGCCGCTCGGCGCACTGCCTATTATATCCACTATAAAGGGTATGCGAAATCTTGAAGAGGCGATAAAAAAAAGAGCCCTGACGGGGCACCCGATTGTGATTTACCCCGAGGCTCATGTGTGGGATTATTATACAGGCATTCGCCCATTTAGCGATACCTCCTTTAAGTTCCCCGTAAAGCTTAATTTGCCGGCGTTTAGTATGACATCTACATACAGAAAGTCAAAGCTTTTCAAAAAACCGGTTATAAATGTGATAATAGACGGTCCGTTTTATCCCGAGGGAGAAACAGTAAAGGAAAAGGCAAAAGACCTGCACGGCAAGATTTATAATTCAATGTGTGAGAACGCTAAAGAAAGCAATTTTAACTATGTAGAATATAAAAAAAATGGGGACTGATTTCAGCCCCCATTTTTTAACTGATTATTTCTTGTGGCATTCGCCGCTCATAGCACAGTGTTCACATCCGCAACCACAGCTTGATTTGCCGCTTTTTTTGTCTTTAATCATTTTAACTATAATAGCGCCGACTAAGCCTGCCAAAACAATAACCGCAATTATTGAGCCTATATTACCGGCAATCCACTGTAGCATAACGAAAACTCCTTTTGCTTAATCATATCTTTTTAGTAAGCTTTGTTGCCTCTTTGTACTTTTTGAAGAATATCATATATATTATACCAAAAAGTAATAACAGAGCAACAATAAATCCTAAAATGTTTATATTTCCTGTAAATGCGTTTCCGAACTGGTTAATCATAAGGGCAATCACATAGGCAAAACCACACTGATATCCTATTGCAAACCAAGTCCACTTAGCGTTATTCATTTCACGCTTTATAGCGCCGATTGCGGCAAAGCAGGGGGCACAAAGTAGATTGAATACAAGGAACGAATAACCTGTGATACTTGTAAACGCACTGCCGAGTGTCTGCCAAACGGTAGTATCGCCGCCGCCGTAAAGTATGCCCATTGTGCCTACAATGTTTTCCTTTGCAACAAGACCTGTAATTGAAGCTACTGCCGCCTGCCAGTTGCCCCAGCCGAGAGGTGCGAATATCCATGCAATGCCCGATCCGATTTTCGCAAGAATTGAAAGGTTTAATTCATCTTCCGTTAGCATTCTGAAACCGTCGCTTGTAAAGCCAAAGTATGATGTAAACCAAACAATAATCGTTGAAAGTAAGATAATAGTTCCGGCTTTCTTAATAAACGACCAGCCACGCTCCCACATTGAGCGCAAAACATTACCGAGTGTAGGCATATGGTAAGAGGGAAGCTCCATAACAAACGGTGCCGGCTCGCCTGCGAACATTTTTGTCTTTTTAAGCATTATGCCCGAAATGATTATCGCCGCCATACCGATAAAGTAAGCGCTGGTAGCAACCCATGCAGAGCCGCCGAATATTGCGCCTGCTATCATTGCAATAAAGGGCACCTTTGCACCGCAGGGGATAAATGTTGTGGTCATAATGGTCATTCTGCGGTCTCGCTCGTTTTCAATAGTTCTGCTCGCCATAATACCCGGTACGCCGCATCCAACACCTACAAGCATAGGTATAAATGATTTACCGGAAAGACCGAACTTTCTGAAAATACGGTCAAGTACAAAAGCAATTCTTGCCATATATCCGCAGGCTTCAAGGAACGCAAGCAACAAAAAAAGTACAAGCATTTGCGGAACAAAGCCGAGAACAGCACCAACACCGGCTACAATACCGTCATTTATAAGACCGGAAAGCCAATCGGCAGCACCGATTTTATCGAGTCCATCGCCCACGAGTACAGGCACACCCGGTACCCAAACGCCGTAATCTGCCGGATCCGGCTCTTCACCGATTTCATCCAAGGTTTTAAGAGCCTTATTATAATCGGCAAGCGTTGCCGTCTCGGTTGTGACTTCTAAGGTTTCCTCGTCTTCAACCTCGTATGTAAATGTCTTCTCCGGCTCTTTGCCGTTTTCCTCTACATAGGCGTCATAACCGTCAATAATAAGCGAAGCTTCGGTATACTCGTCATTTACTTCCTCATATGCCGAAGTGCCGATACCAAATAGGTGGAAACCGTCGCCGAAAAGACCGTCGTTTGCCCAGTCTGTTGCGGCAGAGCCTACGGTTACCATTGAAATATAGTAAACCAAGAACATAATTGCGGCAAATATCGGCAGCCCCAGCCAACGGTTTGTAACCACCTTATCAATCTTATCAGAGGTTGACAATTTGCCTGCGTTTTTCTTTTTGTAGCAAGATTTGATTACAGATGCTATGTATATGTAACGCTCGTTTGTTATAATGCTTTCTGCGTCATCCTGGAGCTCTTTTTCGGCAGCTTTGATATCCGCTTCAATATGTGAAAGTGTATCGGCAGAGATATTAAGGCTGTCTAAAACCTTTTCATCTCTTTCAAATACTTTTATTGCATACCAACGCTGTCTGTCCTCGGGCATATCGTGAAGAAGCGCTTCCTCAATGTGAGCAAGAGCGTGCTCAACTGCACCGCAGAAAGAGTGTTGCGGTACGGTTTTTTCGCCGCTTGCCGCCTCGATTGCGGCATTTGCCGCTTCGCTAACACCCGTTCCTTTAAGAGCTGATATTTCAACTACTTTACAACCAAGGCTTTCTGACAGCTGTTTTATATCAATCTTATCGCCGTTTTTGCGAACTATATCTATCATATTAACTGCTACTACAACCGGAACACCAAGCTCTGTAAGCTGTGTGGTAAGATAGAGATTTCGCTC
>JAFXNY010000012.1 GCA_017529165.1 Clostridia bacterium | reverse complement strand
TATCGAGGCCTAATTGTTTTTGGGCGACAGTATCGGTATCAAAAGAATACACTCCCGAAACCGATATCCCCGAAGAGAAAGCGCCAAACAGTGAAGAAACCTTTGTATTGTCTGCATATCTGCTGATCGGTGATAAGGTCTTATAAGTAAAACCTACATCTTGGTCGTTAGGAACTATTGTAATTGGTTGCTTAAACCTGCTTCCCGATATAACCAACTTATCAAACGATATAAGCGTGCCGTTTTCATTTACATATTTTTCGTTTTTCGTGTTCACAGATATCGGTGACACGGCATCCGTGCTTGCAAGGTCGAGCGCCGTAAAAACAAAGCTTTCGGCAACATCTTCAGATACGAGATATATTTTCTCATCAACCGAACAATAAAGATATCTGCCGAAATTATCGGGTGATTTATCGCCTAATATAAGCGAAAAATCGCCGAGCTCTTTTGATTTAACATCTATTGTTGCAAATGGACTGTTAAACCCACATTCATCATAAGCCTTTTTTGTTATTTCGAGCGAAGCGGAAATGCTTGCGGCAGAAGATATTATGCTATCTGTTTTAGTTGCAGAAATCTTATCTTCATCCGAATCTTTAAGATACCATTTAATCTCATTACTTTCGGAATCGGACTTTGGCAAAAACACAAACTCACCATTTTCGTTTTTTACGGTAACTGTATCGTATTTGCCTTTATCAAAGTCTATTACGATTATGGAATTGGCGCTTGAAGAATTGTTTTCATCTTGCATTTTTGGAATAAACTTTATTACTGCAAGCGTTCCGCCCACAAGCACCATTACCGCCATTATTGATGCAATCACGGCAACTATTCTTTTCTTTTTAGGCGAGGCTAATTTTACCTCTTTATGCTCTAAAGGAGACGCAAAAATAGTGCTTTCTTCTTCGTTTTCTGCGGACTTGTTTTCGGAAAAATCATCCATCAGGCATTTCTCCTTTTGATATAGACATACACGCCTATTGCTATGGTAATTATCGGCAAAAGACCGATAAATATTATACGAATAACCCGAAGTCCACTCTCTGTTACTGCATCCGAGTACGATTCATTGGTTATTGTTTTGGAAATAAAGCTGATACCGCTTTTATCTGCACCTACAGCACGCTCACTGCAAGCAAGCACAAGATTTTTGTTTGAAACTCGTGAGTTTTCAGCCCAATCAGACTGAATATACTCAATACTGCCAAACGCATAAACATAGCTTGTTATAGCATTGTTATCGGAATCGTAGTCACTCTTTTTAGCCTCTATTACCGATTGATACTGTATTTTATCGGAATCGGTATAGTCGCTGAAATCGGCAGACGAACCCACGGGAGCAATAACAGTAGAATCAAGTGTGTTTATAACTTCGTTTACCTTTATAAGACTATCAGCCGGTGTGCGTATTGTCATTGGAACATTGTAACCGGTAATACACAATGTTACATCCGAAAGTATTGAATTATCAAAGCTTTCATCACTATTCTCTGCCGGATACATACCCATAGTCATAGGATCATCGGGCATCGCATTATTTGCATTTGTCTCAAACAAAAGCCCATTTTCTACAACAATACCCCACTGCGAAAGCAGAGCTTCGAGATTCGGCAGTGACGGACAGGTTGAATCTGCAAAGTAAATAAGACTCTTTGAAAGCTTACCGCCGTTTTCTAAAAACGCAGATATAGCATCAAGTTCGCTATCCAAAAAATCAACGGTAGGCGCCATAATAACAATAGCATCATAATCATCCGGTATGTTTGTTATTATGTTGGTTTCCACCCGATCTGCCAATATATTGTTAGCAGTCAAAAGATCCATATATCCCGATGAATAATCGTTTGCCGAATGGCCTGTTAGAATCAAAACTTTTGATGTTTTACTGCTTATACAATATGATATTGCGCTAGTAAGCGCAGTTTCTATATTGTTGCCAGATATATTACTTACACTATAACCGTAGGCAGCATAAGTATCATCAGACTGCATTTCATAAATGTCGGCAAAACCGAGCTTTTTATAACGCTCCTGACCGTTTTTCTCACAGCTGACAATTATATCTCCGTAGCTGATTTCACTACTTGGGTATTTTTGGCTTATCGCAGTAAACTCTGAGCTCTGAGGATCAATAAACTTAACTGCTATTTTTTTATTGTAGCTATTGTATTTATTTATCAAATCTACAGTTTGATCAAAATAATCATCCCCGCCGGACACTCCGTAATAATTTTGAGCATAGGACGCCATATATGCCGGATAAGTATCCTCAGCCGCACAAACCGTAACGGTTAAATTATCTTTAACATTCTCTATAAAATCAATATTCTCTTTGCTGATAGAGTTTATCTTTTCGCCCGATATATCAAACTCAAGATGAAATCTGTCTCCGAGCGTTAAAACAAGCCAATTAAACAACACTAAAGCCGCCAGCACAAGCGCAATAATAGCTATAGAATATCCGCCCTTTTTGAACAAAAACTGACTGCGAAGCTTATTGCGTTTTTCTTTTTTATTTTTCACTTTGTTATCCACAATCTCGACCTCCTTTATGCCCATCTGCGCTTTTCAAGCGAACGGACGCACAAAAACAAAAACGCCGCCGTAATGCTTAAAAAATACACAATGTCAGGAATTGAGAAAACGCTCTTTGAGAAGCTCTCAACCGCCGAGATAAATGCGGCTTTTTTGGCAATTGCCGAGATCCAAGAAATGTTTATTATTGAAGAAAGACTCGACATATAGAGAACAAGTATGTTTATCACTAAGGTAAGTATAGCCGCTACAACCGAGCTCTCGGTAAGGGAAGATACAAGCATACCGATTGAAATAAGCGCAGAACCCAGCAATAGCATCCCTAATAAAGCGTAGATAAAACTTAGTACATTCACTGAAACATAGCTTGCAACTATAATTTCAAAAATCACAGTGGGAGCAAAGCCTAAAGCAAAAACGCAAAGCGCTGCCAAAAACTTTCCAAAGACTATGCTAGACAGTTTAACAGGAGAAGTCAGTAACACCTGATCTACTTTTTGGCGCCTGTCCTCGCTCATAAGTCGCATTGTGAGTATTGGCACGGTAAAGGTTACCACAACGGACATTGCAATAAGGAGACTCGGTATATCAGGCGAGCCTGCCATATAGATAATTGAAAAATATATGCCTAAAAAAAGGTAATATGCCGCAAGAACTATAAACCCTATCGGAGTTGTAAAATACGCCTTAAACTCACGCTTGAATATCGCTAACACTTTTATCGTCCTCACTTTCTTCTATTACTTCTTCACTATTATCCGGTACATCAATGCCTAACATCCTGCGAGCCTCATTGTTATCCGCCGCTTCGGTAAGCCGCAGGAAAACCTGCTCAAGAGAAATGCCACCCTTAGAGTACGAAAGCAATGTTTTACCGCTTTCTTTTATT
>JAFXNY010000110.1 GCA_017529165.1 Clostridia bacterium | reverse complement strand
GGCGGTCATTACCGCAGTACTACAATAAACAATATGGCGTTAGGTGCATATAACGCTTCATTCGAGCCGGCAAGAACTAAAAACGATTGGCTTACTAAGGATGAAACAATAGTTGACGCCTACACCGCAAATCCGCTTAATCAGTTTATCTTTACAGTAAACGGATATTATAATCTCTTCCGCGGTATGCGTTATGCACAACGAAAAGTAAACCTTGATAAAATCCCAAAGGATTTGCCGATACTTGTTATATCCGGTCAAAACGACCCGGTCGGCGAATTCGGAAAGGGACCTAAGATTGTCGCCGAAACATACCGCGAAACAGGCATTAAGGATGTAACCTTAAAGCTGTTCCCAGATGACCGCCACGAGATTTTAAATGAACTCGATAAGGAAGCGGTTGATAAGTACATTTTAGCGTGGATAAAACCGCGTATGTAAATAATATGTTTTGCCTTAGTACTAATCTGAATTACAGATTAAGTGCTAAGGCTTTTTTTAATTTCTGTAACGCTTGTTTCCGAGAACAGAATAATATTCCTCTTTTTTGGCGTACATCATCTCGTCAGACTCTTTAATCATTTCTTCAATCGGCTTTGTTCCGTCAGGATTTTATATCGCTGCGAAGTAGTTTGCAAACCACTTCGCAATGCGCCGTGCGGGGGAACATATCAAAGGCGGTCGCTTCCTTAACCTCATAGCCTGAACTGTTAAGTATCTTCAAATCCCTTGCGAGAGTGCCGGGGTCGCAGGAAACATATACTATTTTTTCGGGGGCAAAGTCAGTAGAAATAGTATTTAAAAGCTCGGCTTCGCAACCCTTTCTCGGTGGGTCAACTATCACAACATCGGCTTTAACGCCTCTTTTTGCAAGACTTTCAGCGGCGCTTTTTGCGTCACCGCATATAAACTCGGCGTTTTTAATGCCGTTTTCTTCGGCGTTTATTTTTGCATCCATAACCGCTTCGGGTACTATTTCAACACCGATAACGCTTTTAGCCTCATCACACAAGGATAATCCTATACTTCCGGCTCCGCAGTAAAGGTCTATAATGTTTTTTGCTTTGGGATTTGCGTATTCCTTTACCTTATTATAAAGCAATTCCGCCATATCGTGATTTACCTGATAAAATGTGAAAGGGGAGAGACGCAGTTTTACGCCGCAAAGAGTATCTGTTATATAAGACTTGCCGTAGATTACTTTGTTTTTGTTCCCGAGTATTACATTTGTTTTGTTTCGGTTTATATTTATTTGAAAACTTTTAAGGTCCTCGCCTAAAAGGGAAGTGAGCCTATCGGTTAATTCATCGGAGCGAGGCAGTGTTTCACCGTTTATTACAAGCGCCACCATTATTTCACCCGATACCGCACCTTTTCTTATGTATAAATGGCGAACAAGGCCCGTGCCGCTTTCTTCGTTATATACTGATATATTGTTGCTTTTAAGAAAATCCGATACACACTCTGCTATGCGGCTGAATACGTCCGGTAAAAGCCTGCAATTCTTAATCGGTATTACTCTGTGTGAACGGGGCGCAAAAAAGCCGGTTTCGTATGCCGAAGAAATGGGAAACTGTGCTTTATTTCTATAAGCGTCAGGCTCAGGTAACCCCACTATATTAAGGCTCGGCAGCTCAATACCGCCTATGCGCTTTATAGTTTCGTAAACCCTATTCTTTTTAATTTCAAGCTCCGAAGTATAATCAATATGCCTGAAAACACAACCGCCGCATTTAGGGAAATACGGGCAGTCATTTTTGGCTCTGTTCTTCGAGGGGGTTATTATTTCTTCCGCAATCCCGAAGGCGTAGCTGCTTTTTACCTTTACTATTTTTGCTCTTATTCTATCACCGATTGCGGTGTTTGGCACAAAAACCGCAATTTTCTCATACTTGCCAACACCTGAGCCCTCGGCGGTAACATCGGTGATACTAAGCTCTACAATGTCATTTTTATTCATTCTCTATAACCTTCTCGGCGGTTACACCGTCACTGAAACTAGCAGTACCTCTGCGGCAATCGAATTTATCGTTTTTAAGATTGAGCGGTATAT
>JAFXNY010000109.1 GCA_017529165.1 Clostridia bacterium | reverse complement strand
GCTTGGCAACCCTGTTCCGCAGTTCGGGATATTCGGTGTAAGACTTGAGCGTATAACCGAGCTTTCAGGCGGCAAGCACTTAAAGCTGATGTTTAGTAAAGGTGAAGTATCCTTTCAGGCGTTGCTTTTTTCAGTAACTAAAGATAAGTTTTGTTTTGATACAGGCGATATTTGCGATATTGCTGTTTGTCTGGATGAAAATCAGTATAAAGGTAACAGTATGCTTTCGGTTCATATAAAGGCGATACGAATGAGTGGGAGCTATGAAAGGGTCGAAAAAGAGACAAGTGTATTTGATGATTTTGTTTCGGGCTATAATCAAGATACAGAAGTACTGCTCCCCTCGAGAGATGAAATAGCGGATATTTATAAAAAGATACTTTCAAGTCCCATGCTGGAAAAAAGACTTGAGTATATTTTTGTAACGAATATCGGTTATGCTAAAACTAAAGTGGCGTTAAAGGTTTTAAGCGAGCTTAATTTAATTTCCCTTGATAACGGCATTTACAGTGTTTTGCCGCAGTGTGAAAAGACCGACCTTATGCTTTCGCCTACTTTTAGTAAATTGAGTGGTGGTGACGGTAATTGACGGACGAATATTTATCAGCCTATAACGATTTGAAAAAGTGCCTTGAAGCCCAAGGCGGAAGTTATGATGAAGAGCTTATAAAAAATGCTTTTGATTATTGCGTTACCATGCATGCCGGACAAAAGCGGTGGACAAACGAAGAGTATTATATACATCCTGTAAGTGTCGCCAAAATCATTATATCTCTTGGAATGGACAGTCAGTCTATCGCTGCATCATTACTTCACGATGTTGTGGAGGATACAAAGGCGACGGTTAATGATATAAAAAACCTTTTCGGCGAAGAAGTAGCACTTCTTGTTGACGGTGTAACTAAAATAGGCAAAATTACCCTCGGCTCAAAAGAGCAGGAGCAGGCGGAGAGCCTTAGAAAAATGCTTATAGCAATGGGCAAGGATATAAGAGTTATTATCATTAAGCTTGCCGATAGACTTCACAATATGCGCACTCTTGATGCCATACCCGAAAAGAAACAGCGTGAAAAATCACTTGAGACGCTGGAAATATATGCGCCTATAGCGCATAGGCTCGGTATCCGCTCTGTAAAGGAAGAGCTTGAAGACCTGGCAATAAAACACCTTGACCCTGTGGCATACGCAGAGATAGAGGAATCTTTAATCGTCCGCAAGGCTCAAAGAGAAAGCATTTTAAGCGAAATAAGGGCTAGGATAGAAGTGCGCCTTAAAGAAGAAATGCCCGGCGTTAAAATGCAGTTTCAAGGGCGTGTTAAGTCGATTTACGGTATATATCGCAAGATGTATATTCAAGATAGAAGCTTTGATGAAATATATGATATTTACGCAATAAGAATTATAACCGATACTGTAACCGATTGTTATAACATCCTCGGCATTATGCATGATATGTTCAGACCGATACCTAACAGGTTTAAGGACTATATTTCTACTCCGAAGCCTAATATGTATCAGTCGCTTCATACTACCGTTATAAGCCGTGAGGGCGTTCCTTTTGAAATACAAATAAGAACTGATGAAATGCATCACACTGCCGAATACGGTATCGCGGCGCATTGGAAGTATAAAGAGGGAATAAGTGAAAATGATAAGTCGCTTGAACAACGCCTTGCGTGGATAAGGCAGATACTTGAGTCGTCAGAGGTTTCTGGGGACACATCGGAGCTTGTAAGAAGTATTAAGGTTGACCTTTCACAAGAGGATGTATTCGCCGTAACTCCTAAAGGCGATGTTATAAATCTGCCGGTAGGCTCAACAGTTGTAGATTTCGCATTTGCAATACATTCTGCCGTTGGTGTAAAAATGGTAGGCGCCAAGGCGGACGGTAAGATTGTACCTATCAACCACGAGATTAAAACCGGTGAAGTTATTGAGATTTTAACTACAAACCAAGCCGGTCATGGACCAAGCAGAGATTGGATGAATATAGCCGTTACCAATTCCGCAAAAACAAAGATTCGTTCGTGGTTTAAGAAAGAGAAACGGGAAGAAAATATCGAAACGGGCAGAGTGGAGCTCCAAAAAGAGCTCCGCCGAAGCGGTATTAACCTAAACGATAAAGAGTTTGAGGAAATGACCGATGACTTGGCACGCCGTATGCACTATTCTGAAACAGACGAGTTTTTCTCTGCAATCGGCTACGGAGGACTGTTAATTTCTAAAATAATGCCCCGTATCCGTGAAGATTATAATAAACGGCAGAGTAATGCAAAAACACCTGAAATATCGGATGTCGTACCTAAAACAATCGCTTCCTCTGAGGGTGTAGTGGTGGACGGTATAGATAATTGCCTTATTCGCTTGTCCCGTTGCTGTTCGCCGCTTCCTGGTGACGAGATTATCGGTTTTATAACCCGAGGTCACGGCGTATCAATTCATAAGCGAGACTGCAATAATGTGCCTAAAGATATTTCGCTCTCTGCAGAGCCCGAGCGTTGGATATCGGCACATTGGGATTACGGTAGACGAGAGCATTTTATATCCACTGTTCGTATTTTCTCAATCGACCGTGACGGCTTGCTCTCGGATATTATGGGCGTTGCATATAATATGCACCTTGCAGTGCATGCGATAAATGCGCAGAAAACATCAGGCGGTAATTGTATTATATCAGTTACCACAAATGCAGAGAGCGTTGAGCACTTAAAGAGTATTATTGCTCAGCTTGAAAAAGTAAGTGGCGTGTTCAGCGTGGAGAGAGTGGTAAAATGAAAGCTCTGGTTCAAAGGGCATTGAGCTCTAGC
>JAFXNY010000108.1 GCA_017529165.1 Clostridia bacterium | reverse complement strand
CTTTTTCTCTATTTCCGATATTTCGTTAAAAAGCTTCGGAATGTCAAGTGCCACTCCGTTTCCTATCATATTTACAACATTTTCGTTAAATGAGCCTGAGGGCAGGAGATGAAGTGCAAATTTGCCGTATTCGTTTACAATCGTATGCCCTGCATTTGCTCCACCCTGAAACCGTATAACAATATCCGCATCTTTTGCGAGCATATCGGTGATTTTGCCCTTGCCTTCATCTCCCCAATTCGCTCCGACTACTGCCTTTACCATATCTTTCTCCTATTCTTTCTCGGTAAGCTTGCGCCCCATTAAAACGCCCATTACCGATGCCATCATAAGTCCCCTTGTCCAGCCGCTTGAATCACCCAGACAATGAAGCCCCTTAATACTTGTATTAAAATCTGTATCCATTTTTACACGGTTTGAGTAGAATTTAAGCTCGGGTGAATACAAAAGCGTTTCATAAGAGGCAAACCCCGGAACTACCACATCAACCGCCTTTATAAAGTTTATAATATTCAGCATTGAGCGGTACGGAAGCGCCGCCGTAATGTCACCCGCCACCGCGTCGGGAAGAGTCGGCTTTAAGTTGCTTTGCGCAAGCTCCTTTGGCCAAGTGCGCTTGCCGCACAAAATGTCCCCGAAACGCTGGACAAGAATATGTCCGTTCGCAAGCATATTTGTAAGCTCGCCGATTTTTTGCGCATACGCAATCGGCTGATTAAACGGCGTGGAAAAGTTGTGCGAGCACAAAATAGCAACATTGGTATTGCTCGATTTCTTCTCCTTAAACGAGTATCCGTTTACAACCGCCAAGTTATTGTCATAGTTTTCTTGACTTACAAAACCACCCGGGTTCTGGCAAAAAGTTCTGACCTTATTCTTAAACGGTTCGGGCCAGCCGATTAGTTTGGACTCGTACAAAACCTCGTTTACACGCTCCATAATCTCGTTCCTGACCTCAACCCTGACCCCTATATCAACCGTGCCCGGCACGTGCGCTATATTATGCTCGCTACAAATGTGTTCAAGCCATTCCGCACCGCGCCTTCCCGTCGCAACAATGGTATGCTCCGCCGTCACGCTTATGTCCTCTTTGCCGTTTGTAATATATGCGCCGCGGCAGATATCGCCGTCTAAAATGAGATTGGTACATTCATAGCCGAACAGTATTTCAACTCCGTTTTTAAGCAGGTATTTTTCTATTGCAAGATATAAATTCTGTGCCTTTTCCGTTCCTAAATGGCGGATAGGGCAATCAACAAGTTTAAGACCTGCCTTTATCGCATTCTTTCTGATTTCCTTTACCGCCTCGGAATTGTTTATACCTTCAACCTTGGTGTCTGCGCCGAATTCTAAGTAGATATTATCGGTATATTCAATCGTTTCACGGGCAAGGTCTTCGCCGATTAAAAGCGGCAAATCGCCGCCGACATCGGGTGAGAGTGACAGCTTTCCGTCAGAGAACGCGCCTGCGCCTGAAAAGCCAGTTGTTATATGGCAATAGGGCTTGCAGTTCATACATTTATGTGTCTTTGTTTTCGGACAGCTCCTGTTTTCAATGCTCTGCCCCTTTTCGACAATCATAATGCTGTCCTTTGAGCCGTTTCTAAGCATTTCAAGCGCCGTGAAAATGCCTGCGGGACCTGCTCCTATTATTAAAATATCCTTTTTCATAAAATTCTCCTATACTCCGCGCGCGTTACCGCTCCTCCCTGAAATACGGGAGTCCGAGGCTCTGCGGCGGCTGATTTTCCTTCTTGTTGCGGACGCTTGTCAGTATCAGAACAAGTATCGTTACAACATAGGGCAGCATTTCAAAAAGTTTTTTCATATTAACCGTTATATTCGGGATATAGGTCGGGATAACATAAAGACCGCCGAACAAAATCGAGCCCAAAATGCTTACGCTCGGTTTCCATGTTGCGAAAATTACCAATGCAATAGACAGCCAGCCGCGGTCGCCAAATGCGTTATTCGACCACACTCCGTTTGCATAGTCCATTACATAGTAAAGTCCTCCAAGACCTGCTATTGCGCTACCTATACAGGTCGCAAGATATTTATATTTCGTTACATTTATGCCTGCCGCATCTGCCGTTTGCGGACTTTCGCCAACTGCACGCAGATGAAGTCCAAATCGTGTTTTATTTAGGAAGTATGATGCTGCAAGTGCAATTATTATCGCAAGATATGCCAAAAAGCCATAGGACAAAAATACCTGCCCGAACCAACCTGCCTTATCCGCAAAGGGAAGCACCGTCTTAAACGCTCTGCTCGTTGCAGAAAGTGAGATAGAAGGCACAT
>JAFXNY010000107.1 GCA_017529165.1 Clostridia bacterium | reverse complement strand
GTGAGCGCCCATTACATAAGCGGAGCCGTCATTTTCGGCAAACTTAAGAGCGTCACCGACAGCGTTGCCGGCAAGAGAAAGACCGATTATAGCAACGGTTGGACCGATAACAACGGGAGGCATAAGCTTGTTTATCCATTTAACGCCGGCTATCTTTACGATAAGGGCGATAAGCACATAAACAAGACCTGCAAAAACAGCACCGAGGATTATGCCTGCATAACCTATCGATACGCTTGCAGCTCCGCCGAAAGCAGCGAACATGGAGCCTAAAAATGCGAATGATGAACCTAAGAATACAGGGCTCTTAAACTTTGTAAAGAGCAGGTAAACGAGGGTTCCGATGCCTGCTCCGAAAAGAGCGGCTGATTGGGACATACCGTTCCCTACGATTGCCGGTACGGCAATTGTAGCTGCGAGGATTGCCAGAAGTTGCTGGAATGCAAAAATAAGCAGTTGTCCGAACTTCGGCTTGTCTTGAACATTGTAAGCGAGTTTCATATTTTCTTTCTCCTTTATATTCCGCACACTCGGTACGGTTTAATATATTAAAACAGGCTTTGTTGCCTGATTTAACCGTATAACTCTACCGCTGTTATATCATCAATAGGCGGTATTTTTACCGATATCCGTTCGGTTTTTGAGGTCGGCACATTTTTGCCTACAAAATCACCCCTTATAGGAAGCTCTCTGTGCCCTCTGTCTATCAAAATGGCGAGCTTTATTGCCGCCGCTCTACCGGCAGACATAACAGCCTCCATAGCCGCCCTGGCGGTTCTCCCAGTATAGAGCACATCATCAACTAAAATTATCGTTTTACCTGTTACATCAAACGCTAAATCGGTGCGGTTTAACACAGGCTCGTCCGATATAAGCTTAAGGTCATCCCTGTAAAAGGTTATATCCACCATTCCTACCGGAACTTCTTTTCCCTCAATATCCTTTATGTTCTGGGCAATTATTGTGGCAAGTGGCACGCCTCTGCGCTTAATGCCTACTATACACAGATTATCCGTACCGCCGTTTTTCTCAACTATTTCGTGCGATATTCTTTTAAGCACTCGGTAAACTGCCGGCTCGTCCATAAGGGTAGCCTTAAACTTCGGCATAATCACACCTCCGCAAAAAAATAACCGCCGCACAGTAAGTGCGGCGGAATACACCTATAATATATACACGAAATGTGCATACCATATATATGTAATACCTTATCGGTCTCTCTGTACCGCACTTAAAGGAATTATTTACCGTAAATTATAGTATCACAAAGTAAGCTTTTTGTAAAGGGTTTTTTAACTTGTTTACTATTTATTCTCTCTGTCAATACTGTACTTTAAGGGGAAGATATTGCCAATTTTGTAACTTTGCACAATGTAATTGGTAATAAATGGCAGGAAAACACAAAAAATAAAAGGTTACAATTTTGTAACTATTTTATTTAGGTTGTTATTTTAGTACTTTTGCACAAAAAGAAGGCCGTAAAACCGCCTTGACATTATCTAAAAGGATGAATATAATACCAAGACACGGTAAAGCCCGTGTAAAAAGGAGAAGTTTAATGTTTAATATATTTAAAAGCATTATCGCTTTTATGAAGCCGAGAGCTGTATTTGTAATATTGCTTGCAGTATCACTTTTGTTTTCAGGGGCGGTGTTTGCCGGCGAGATTCATACATTTGTAATTAATTACGGCGAAGAAAGCCTTGTTGTCCGCAATCTTTCCTCAAGTGTTGACAATGCCATAGCGTGCGCCGGTATAGATAATTCTGTATATAAGGTAGATACCGCCGAAAATATCGGCAAAAAAACAGTGATTTCACTTCTTAAAACCTTTCCTGTTCATGTTATGTCGGCAGGGAACACTATCACTGTAAAGGCTTGTGAAAACGATACTGTAGCTGACGTACTCAATCTTGCCGGTTTTACGGCAGACCAGTATGATATGGTTGAGCCGGCACTCGATAGCGTTTTAGGCGAGGAAACATATATAGATTATGTTAATGTTGATTATGTAAGCGGCAGTTATACGCAGGCTATTCCGTATTCCGTAGAAACGGTTTATTCTAATAGTTTAGAGCTTGGAAAGAAAAAAACAGTCGCCGGTAAGGACGGCGTAGAGCAGATAAACTATACTCAAAAGATTGTGGATGGAAAAGTTGTAGAAACATCGGTTGATAGCAGGGTAACGCTTTTGGCGGCACAAAACTCGGTACAAACCGTGGGAACACGCCGTATCGCCGTAAAAACGAGCGATACCGTATCATGCATATCAGAGCTTTCGCCGTCAAGTCCTATAGAGCTTGATAGTAATGGTAATCCTGTAAGCTATAAAAAACATGTTACCGTGCAGGCTACGGCTTATACTTATACAGGGCATAACTGCTCTACCGGCGTAGCTCCAAAGCCGGGTTATATCGCAGTTAATCCTAAGATTATTCCGTATGGCACTAAAATGTATATTAAGTCGAGTGACGGTAAGTATATATATGGCTATGCAATAGCCGCCGATACGGGCGGATTTATCAGTACTCATCCTACAAATGTAGATTTGTTTTTCCCGACCAAAACATCTATGAATAACTTCGGAAGAAGAAATGTTGAAATATATATATTAGAATAAGAGAAAACCGCTTAGATGAAAGTCTAAGCGGTTGCTTTTATATGTTTTCATCCTCGTGAAGCTGGTAGGAGAGGGTCATAAGCCCGTCACCAAAGTGGACATTTTCAACCTTAACATCGGGGAAGTCAAGGCTTATATCGTAAGAGCTAAAGTTCATAAAGCCCTTAACACCCAGGTTTATAAGTTGTTTTGTAATCTGCTTTGTCGCAGATTTCGGCAGGCATAGTATTGCGGCGGCAGGTTTTATTTCGCGGCAGAACTCATCAAGTGTTGAAATGTGCCGGATAGGTATGTTTTTAACAATCTGACCCACAATAGATTCTTTTGCATCAAATAACCCTATAAGAGAAAAACCTTTGGTTTCAAAATTGATGTTCTGAACAATCGCTCTGCCTATGTTGCCAACACCTATAAGAATTGCGTTTACATTGCGGTCGAGGCCCAAAATATGAGCTATCTCGCTGCGTAAAACATCAACGTTGTATCCGTATCCTTGTTGACCGAAACCGCCAAAGCAGTTAAAGTCCTGCCGTATCTGGCTGGCTGTAAGATTCATTCGCTCGGCAAGCTCTCTTGAGGAAATGCGAACAACGCCCTCTTCTTTAAGCTCGCCTAAAAATCTGTAGTATCGAGGCATCCTGTGAATTACAAGCGATGAAATTGCACCTTTGCCCATTTTTGCACCTCCTGTTCAACACAATAATTTTAATGTCGTTAGTGTTAAATGTCAAGAAAAAATGCTTGACTTAAATCCGGCAATAAATATAATTAATCATAGATGTAATTATTATTTTGGAGGTTTTGGTATGAAAAAGTTCGTATGTTTGGTTTGCGGTTATACTTATGAGGGCGAAGAAGCTCCGGCAGAGTGCCCGATCTGTCATGCTCCGGCTTCTAAGTTCAGTGAGCAGTCAGGTGAAAAGACCTGGGCGGCAGAGCATGTTGTAGGAATAGCAAAGGGTGTTGACCAGCGTATTATTGACGGTCTTCGTGAAAACTTCAACGGCGAGTGCAGTGAGGTTGGTATGTATCTTGCTATGTCCCGTGTGGCTTTCCGTGAGGGGTATCCCGAAATCGGTCTTTATTGGGAGAAAGCGGCTTATGAGGAGGCTGACCACGCTTCAAAGTTTGCTGAAATGCTCGGCGAAGTTGTAAGCGATAGCACAAAAGAGAACCTCCGTGTTCGTGTAGACGCTGAAAACGGCGCCACAAAGGGCAAAACAGAGCTTGCAAAGCTTGCTAAAGAATTAGGCCTTGATGCAATACACGATACCGTTCACGAAATGGCTCGTGATGAAGCACGGCACGGAAAGGCATTTGAGGGTCTGCTTAATAGGTATTTTAAATAATCGTAAGAAATATATGTATGGCGGTGAGTTTCTCACCGCCACATTATTTTTGCTTATATCATACTGATTTTTATGGGCTTTTTATATTTAAGGGCGAAATCAATTGTTGATTTAGTACCTTTGCTTTTACCGTCCCAAAAGCAAATTATACAATCACTTACATCAACCATTGTTTTATTACGCCTAACGCCTGCGCTTTTGCCGTAAGTTTCCCAATCGGGCAGATATCTTTCAATCTTAAAACCGTTTTCATTTGCATATTGTTCGCCCAGCAAATCAGCACCCCTTGCACCGCCCGAAACAATGATTATTTCATTTGCTTTCCGTATGTTTGATATGCAAAAATCAATATACCGCTTTGCTTTTTCATAATCAGTAAAACTTCTTGACCCTGCAACTACTACCCGTTTTGTTCCCATTACTTAAAATACCTCACAAAAAAAGCACATCCCCGAAGAGATGTGCCGAAAAAGTGTTCTCCCGGTTGTTGTCACACAAACCACTCCATACAGGGATTAAGGAAAAACACCTTTTACCAAGGTATTATTCCCCATATGGAGTAATATTGAGTTTGTGTGACAAGTTTATTTTATCACATTAAATGTATAATGTAAAGCAACAAAAAGATATGAGCAAAATCACCCATACCTTTCTGTTGCAAAATATGTCGTAATATGATAAAATACCTTTCGGAATAAGGTGTGCCTTAACGGTAGGCGGTTAGTCCTCTTTATTTAAGGGGGGCACTTTCGCCCTCTTTGAAAGGGGGCGGTGCTTATGATTACATATGGTGAGTTGTTTTTACTTCTTTCTCTTATTGTTTCCATAATTGCACTTGTTGTTAATATAACAAACAAAAAGAAATAACCGCCCTCTGTCAAAGTTGCGGTTATTTCTTATAACCAAATAATGACTAACCGTCTATACGGCATGCCTTATTTCCACCCTTATTATATACTCTGTTTTGAAAATTGTCAAGCACTCTTGTTAAAAGAGTGCTTTCATAATTATTATTGCAAAAAGGGCTGTAATATGTTAGAATAAATTAAAGTAAAAAATCTCTATTAACCGAAAGGAGAAGAATACTATGAAATATGTATGTAATGTTTGCGGTTGGGTTTATGATGAGGACGAAGCAGGCGTAAAGTGGGAAGACCTGCCCGAAGATTTTGCCTGCGAGCTTTGCGGTGTAGGCAAGGATGATTTTACAGCAGAAGAATAAAAATAAAGGATAAGCGGCTCTAGGTCGCTTATCCTTTTGCGTTACAATGATAATTTTTTAACAAAGGGGCGTTTATAATGCCGAAAGTAGTTTGTCCGTGGGGTCTTATAACAGATTTTGTAACCGATGCGTTTGTAGGGTATGGTGTTCCAAGGGAAGAGGCGGAGATTTGCACTGATGTTCTGCTTGAATCAGATAAGAGGGGCATTGAAAGCCATGGCTGCAACCGCTTTAAGCCTATCTATCTTGATAGGATAAAGGCAGGTATTCAGTCCGCAACAACCGATTTTGAAATAATAAAAGAAACAGAAACTACCGCCGTTGTTGACGGTCACAACGGTATGGGTCAGGTTATAGGAAATCGTGCTATGAAGCTTGCAATTAAAAAGGCTAAAAAGTATGGAATGGGTATGGTTGTTGTCAGAAACTCATGCCATTACGGTATCGCCGGATATTATACTTCGCTGGCAACCGAGAACGGTTGTATAGGTATGACCGGTACTAACGCTCGTCCTTCAGTTGCACCAACATTCGGCACAGAGGGTATGTTCGGTACAAATCCGTTTACTTTAGGTGTGCCGAGCGATGAGGCGTTTGATTTTAATTTTGACTGTGCAACGTCTATAACCCAAAACGGCAAGATTGAATATTACGCAAGAATAGGCGAGCCGGTTCATGAGGGAACTATTGTGAATATAGACGGTTCCCCTGTGGAGGGGGACGCCGGCATTGCCCTTAAGAAAATAAGAGAGGGCTCTGCCGCACTTACAACACTCGGCGGAATAGGTGAGGCTTTAGGCGGTTATAAAGGCTACGGTTTTGCTATGTTTGTTGAGTTTTTGTCCTCTGTTTTACAGGACGGCGAAAACCTTAAAGAGCTTGACGGAAAAGACCAAAACGGCAACATTCGCCCATACCATTTAGGTCATTTCTTTATCGCTATTGATACAAATCATTTTTTAGGCGAAGAGCTTTGCCGTAAAAAAACAGGCGATATTATCCGTAAAGTGCGTAGTGCAAGAAAGGCTCCAGGCGAAGAGCGTATTTATACCGCAGGTGAGAAAGAATACGAAATCTGGAAAGAGCGTGAAGATAAGGGCGTGCCGATAAACGAGTCTGTTCAGGGTGAAATTAACGCCGTGAGAGATGAACTCAACCTCAACTATGTATTCCCTTGGGAAGACGGCTACAAGCCTTATAAATCTGAACGCAAGATTAAATCACATATAGAAAGAGAAATATAATTATGGACTACAGGAAAGAAGCCTTAAGACTTCACGGTGAGTGGAAAGGCAAAATCGAGATTGTAGCACGAGCAAAGGTAAACGATAAAGATTCGCTCGCTTTGGCTTACACCCCCGGTGTTGCCGAGCCCTGCCTTGCTATTAAGGATGACTATAGTAAAAGCTTTGAGCTTACGCGCCGTTGGAACACCGTAGCCGTTATAACTGACGGTACAGCCGTTTTAGGCCTCGGCGATATAGGCCCCGAAGCCGGTATGCCGGTTATGGAGGGGAAATGCGTGCTCTTTAAGGAGTTCGGCGGTGTTGACGCAATTCCGATTTGTGTGAGAACAAAGAATGTTGACGAGATAGTCGAAACAGTATATAACATCTCAGGTTCTTTCGGAGGTATTAATCTTGAGGATATATCGGCGCCACGTTGTTTTGAGGTTGAAAGGAAGCTTAAAGAGCGCTGCGATATTCCTGTTTTTCACGATGACCAGCACGGCACTGCAATTTGTTTAGGCGCCGCAATGATTAACGCCCTTAAAATTACAGGAAAGAAAATAGAGGATATTAAGTGTATTATAAACGGCGCCGGAGCGGCAGGCACTGCAATAGGCGAGCTTATGTTAAAGCTGGGACTTAAAAATCTTATTATGTGTGATAAGTTTGGTGCAATTTGCGAAGGGGACGAGACGCTGTCCGAAGCTCACAAGACATTATCGCTTAAAACTAACCCAAATCACGAAAAAGGAAAACTTTCGGATGTTATAAAGGGAGCGGATGTGTTCATAGGCGTTTCAGCACCTGGTGTGCTCACAGAGGAAATGATTAAAACTATGAACGAAAAGGCAATAGTATTCGCTATGGCAAACCCCACGCCCGAGATTATGCCCGACCTTGCAAAGAATGCCGGAGCGGCGATTGTTGGAACAGGGCGTTCTGATTTCCCGAACCAGATTAACAATGTTTTGGCTTTCCCCGGCATATTCAGGGGTGCTCTTGATGTGAGAGCGAGTGATATTACCGAGAATATGAAAATAGCGGCGGCGTACGCTATAGCAAAACTTGTAAGCGATAGTGAGTTAAACTCCGATTACATTATGCCTTTGGCGTTTGATAAGAGGGTTAAAGACGCCGTAGCAAGTGCTGTAGCCCAAGCGGCTATTAAAGACGGCGTAGCAAGGATATAATTATAAGTTAAATTAAACCGGCAGTCATTTATGACTGCCGGAATTATATTGACTATTTGTGTTGTTTGTGATATCATAAATTATAATCGTTGGCAATATAATTCAAAATATGTTGCCTACAACAACAAAGTGGGTGATAAGGTGAAAAAGTTATCTAAGGAAGTATTAAGTAAAACTATAATAGATTGTCGTAAGTCTATATTACTTACACAAGCAGAGCTCGCCAATAAAACCGGTATTAACCGTTCGGTACTGAGCAGTATCGAAAACGGGAGTCATACACCATCTATAGAACAACTTGAAAGCTTGGCAGAGGTATTAGACTTTGATATTTCAGATTTATTTACCGAAGAGGGAAAGGCAAGAAAAATCACGGGTGGATATAATATTGCAGTTGCAGGGACTGGATATGTAGGGCTTTCTCTGGCAGTTTTATTAGCTCAGCACAACGATGTTACTGCGGTTGATATTTTGCCTGATAAGGTCGAAAAAATAAATAATTATATATCACCCATACAAGACGATTATATTGAAAAGTTTTTAAGTGAGGCGAGGCTTGGCAAAAGGGCACTGAGTCTTCAAGCTACAACGGACGGCGAGAGTGCATATAAAAACGCTGATTTTATAATCGTTGCCGCACCTACAAACTATGATAGCAAGCTTAACTTTTTTGATTGCTCAGCTGTGGAATCTGTTATAGAGCTTGTGAAAAAATCAACCTCGGGCAGAAAAGAACAGCCGATAATAGTAATAAAATCGACTGTTCCGGTAGGCTACACAAAAGAGCTGAGAGAAAAAACGGGTATGAAAAACATAATTTTCAGTCCTGAGTTTTTGCGTGAATCAAAGGCGCTTTATGATAATCTTTATCCAAGCAGAATAATTGTAGGTACTGATGATAAAACTCTGCAGGGAGCCGAAATATTTGCAGAACTTCTCAAATCCGGCGCCCTTAAAAACAACATAGAAACGCTGTTTATGGGATATACCGAGGCTGAGGCAACAAAACTGTTTGTAAATACCTATTTAGCACTTCGTGTTTCTTATTTTAATGAACTTGATACCTATGCCGAGCTAAAAGGGCTTGATACTGCACAGATTATAAAAGGCGTATGTTTAGACCCGCGTGTGGGTGATTATTATAACAACCCTTCTTTCGGTTACGGCGGATATTGCTTGCCTAAGGATACAAAGCAGTTGCTTGCGAATTATGATAGTGTACCTCAAAATCTTATACAGGCGATAGTTGAAGCTAATAGAACAAGAAAAGATTTTATAGCCGAGCGGGTTTTAGAGATTGCAGGAACATATCAGGGCAGTGAAGCTTATTCTAAGGTAAAGGAAAGTAAGCAGAAAAATATAGTAGTCGGTGTTTACCGCCTTACAATGAAATCTAATTCGGATAACTTCCGCCAATCATCCATTCAGGGCGTTATGAAGCGGATAAAAGCAAAGGGAGCTACTGTGGTAATATATGAGCCAACACTCGAAAACGGCTCAACATTCTTTGGCAGTAAGGTGGTAAACAACCTTAAAAGGTTTAAGGAAATGTGCGGATGTATAATCGCCAACCGCTATGATAGCGTGCTTGATGATGTATCAGATAAGGTTTATACCCGTGATTTGTTCAGAAGAGATTAAACGATAATAGCTATGGGCGGGCTCTAAAAGGAGCCCGCCCAATCTTTATTTATTTGTTTCCTAATTTGATTGAGGTTGATCATTAACATTAAAAATATGATAAATCT
>JAFXNY010000106.1 GCA_017529165.1 Clostridia bacterium | reverse complement strand
GTCTTCACCTTCGACTGTAAGCACAATATTTGCTCCGCTTTGTTCTTTATCGTCATAATCGCTGTAAGTGAACTTTTGTAATACTATTTGTTCCTCGTTGTAACCGCCTTTTTTTAACTCGGCAACTATCCAATCGGCAGTTTTATCATGGTCTTCTTTGCCCATATTTCTGTCCTTAAAATTCTCGCCTATATAAGTAAGGTATTGAAAGGCGGCGGCACTAAAATCATAACTGTTTAAATTTCCTCTGTCAACTTTGGAAGTAAGCGCGGATATTAAAGAATTTTTTATCTCTTCTTCCGGATTCGAAGAACTATCATAAAGTTCTCCGCAGGATGCAAATACAGTTAAAACAACTACGGTTAAAACTGCGGCAATTATTTTTTTCATTAGTTTCTCTCCTTATATTACATGGTTAGTTATAGACTGGTATTAAAAAAATAGCAAATAAATTGTTTTAATGCTTTTTAATAATATGGGTATCGCTCATATTTAATGTTTTTGCAAGGAGCAGCGTCAAGATACCGCTGGCGACAGCCGAAACGCTTGCCATAAGCCAAACTCCGTTTAAGTTCCATAATCTGTTATTCAATCTCGCCTGTGCGATAAATAAATTTCACCTGTCCATCCATACCATCAGGGAGTCCGGCAAAGCTCTTATAGTTTTTAGAAACCTTTACCGTTGCTTTCAAGCGTTCGATAAGGCCCGTAAGATTTCCGTTTACGACGCCGATGAGTTTTTGAACGCCCTTCTCATTGAATTCTTTAAGACCGCCGGACAGTTTCATAGAACCGTCACGAAGCTCAGTAACTCCGTCAACCAGCGCAGGAGTCCCGTTTTTCATTGTTAAAATTCCGTTATAGAGTTTATCTGCTCCGGCTGAAAGTTTTGCGCTGCCGCCTTTTAGGCTCGCTGCGCCGGCTTTAAGTTCATTTGCGCCGCCTGCCGCCTGTGTTACACCTGCCGTGTAGGTTTGAAGTCCCAAATAAAAAGCATTGTAACTGTCGAGCGAGGTTTTAAGCGAAATAACCTGTTTGGCTCCGCTTGACGCGGCGGCGAGTTTCAACTGAACCTCATCGCTTGCCATCGTGTCGGCAATTGCTTTTTTCACATGCGCTTCGGTGTTTTGCTCTATAAGTGCTTTTATATCGGCCGAATCCATTTGCGCGGCGACATTAGTCGAAATAAGCGATTTGACAGCATCGGTTGCCATTTGCGTATCAATAGCGTTATTAACCGCGGTTTGTGTGGCTTCGTCAACAAGTCCCGCCGAAACCGCCTGCTCGTAAGAATCCTTACTCATTCCCGTGGCAGCGGGAATCACCTGACCTGAAACGTTATACCTGACCGCCGCCGTTACTTGCGCCTCGACCTGTGCTGTGACCGCGGTTGTCACCTGTGATTTAATATAGTCACGTTTTGCTTCAACACCTTCGGTAACGGTGCCGAGCGCCGCAGAGTATACTTTTTCGCTGTCAAGTGAATCTATTACACCGTTTAAAACAGCAGCGTAGTTTTCCGGTGTCATATCGGGTACACTGAGCCCTGCTGCAGTCAGTTGTGTTTTAGCGGTAGCAAGAAGGGTATCAAACACCAGCTTTGCGCCGCCGTTCAACGTCTCATTGTTTGCCGCAAGGGTATTAAGACCGGTGGCTAACTCGTTTACACCGTTTTGAAGTTGTCCTATACCGCCGTCAAGTTCCGAAGCGCCGTTTTTAAGCGCCAGCGCGCCTGCCGTGAGTTTGTCAATACCTGCAACCAATTCCTTTGATTTATCAAGAAGAGTGCATAATCCGTCATACAGCTTTGAAGAGCCGTCTAAAAGCTGTGCCATACCGTCTGACAGCTCCGACAGAGACGTTTTAAGAGAGGATACGTCATTTAGTTTACTCGTATCAAGACTATTAAACAATCCGTTTGTCGCAACCGTTACGGTCATACCGAGCGAAAATTCTTTTGCGTCGGCGGTTATCTCAACATAATCGGGGATGTTGAATTTATCGGGGTCTATGTCAAGATTATCTCTGAGTCCGGGGAAGGACAGACCAACAACAACCGTGCGCGAGCCGTCGTTTATAAGTTTGCCGTTTGAAACTTTTATATTCCTAAATGTATCGTTGTCAAGAATAAGTCCCGTAAGCATTGCAAACGGAACGTATATCCTCACGTTTTCGCCGCCTATATTTACCGTTTCATACTGATTGTTTTTATAGTCAAAGCGGATAGTCACTTTGCCACTCTTACCTTTCAGTTCATTAGTCGAAATACTTTTTCCGTCGAGCTTGTAAGTAACTTTAAGGTCTACGGGGAGTTCTTTTTGGATATTCCCCTGATAGTAGATGTCGTTGCCTTCGGTGTCCCATACACGACTACCTTCGCCGCCGAGTTTATATGAATTGTCGCCCTTGATATTTACAACATCCGAAAGATCGGTAGTATCATTTATCTGAGTCGCGCCAAGCGTGTTCTTTATCCAGTCGCTGACAATGATTTTGCTGACCGAACCGTCTGCATCGGCTAAAACATATACTGTTTCGCTTTTGGATATGTCTTCATTTTCCGCCACCGGAGAAGCAACTTCCGCTTCCGTCTTTTCGGCGGTTTTATCTTTTCCTTCCTGTGCAAAAGCCGCAATTCCTACCGTGCCTATAACAAGCACTGCACAAAGGCACAACGAAATGATCCTTACCATATTATTTTTCATTGGAAACAACCTCCGCTTTTATATTTTTATCACCTATATGCGTCATGCCGAGCGTTGTTTTGCATATGATTTTATCGCAGAGCATGAGAAGTGCGGGCAAAGTGAGAATAACCAGCACCATACTGATTAGCGCTCCTCTGGCAAGAAGCATACAAAGAGAACTTACAATATCAAGATTTGAGAAAACCGCGACACCGAACGTTGCCGAAAAGAGCCCCATTCCCGAAACGATTATTGACGGAATCGAAGTGGACAGTGCCGTTATGACCGAACTGCGTTTATCCGCACCTCCGATACGCTCGGTTTTATATCGCGTCGTCATAAGTATTGCATAATCGACCGTTGCCCCGAGTTGAATTGTGCTGATACAAATCGGCGCAATAAACGGAAGACTCTGCCCTAAATAGTGCGGGAGGCCTAAGTTTATGAAAATTGCCGTTTCGATAACCGCTATTAAAACAAACGGTAAAGAAATACTCTTTTCCACAAAGGCAATAATGACGAAAATCGCGATAACCGATATGATTGTGACCACTCTGAAATCGTGATCAGTTGTTTCAATCATATCCTTCATACACGGCGCTTCACCTATAAGCATTCCGCCTTTATCGTACTTTTTAAGGATTTTATTAAGACTGTTTATTTGCTCGTTTACCTCGTCGCTCGCAACACGGCATTCCGAGTTTATAAGCATTAGTTCCCATTTATCACTTTTAAGTACGGATGTGACGGATTCAGGAAGAATTTCCTCGGGCACAGCCGATCCGATAACAGATTGGAGACCTAAAACATATTTAACGCCGTCAACCTGCTCCATTTCTTTAATCATTGACCGGACATCCTTAGGAGCGGTATTAGCATCTACAAGGAGCATATGTGTTGAGGCAACATTGAAGTCTTCACGCAATTTGCTGTTTGCTATTACATATCCGATATCCTTCGGTAAATTCTCGCCCATATCGTAATACACTTCATTATTTGTCTTGCTGTATCCGTAGTACGCCGGCAAAATGACCAGTGCCAAAACGATAATAAATATCGGGAATATTCTTACTGTAGCTTTTGAAAACTTGCCCATATCGGGTATCAGCGCTTTATGCTTTGTTTTTTGAAGCGGTTTATCAAAGAGCAGAATGAGCGCCGGCAATACCGTAACGCAACCGATAACGCCGAGCAAAACGCCTTTTGCCATTACGATACCGAGATCGCGCCCCATGGTAAATGACATAAAGCAAAGCGCAATAAATCCCGCAATTGTTGTAACGGAACTACCAAGAACGCTTGTAAATGTGTTGTGCACCGCAACCGCCATTGCCTGCTTGTGATCATCGTAATATTGCAGTTGTTCATTGTAACTGTGCCATAGGAAAATCGAATAATCAAGCGTTACGGCAAGCTGCAAAACCGCTGACAGCGCCTTTGTTATGTAAGACACTTCACCGAGAAAATAGTTTGAACCGAGGTTCAGAATAATCATCATAGCGATTGAAAGCAAGAAAACAAAGGGTGCCAACCACGAATCCAGAAGCAAGAGCATAGCCACCGTTGCCAAAGCCACCGCAATAGCCACATAAACGGGTTCTTCTTTTTCACACAGGTCTTTAAGGTCGGTAACAAGTGCGCTCATCCCCGATACAAAGCACTGCTTACCGGCTATTTGCCGTATCTCACGGATTGCGTCCATAGTTATATCCGCCGAAGTAGAACTGTCAAAGAACACTGCCATTAAGGTTGAGTTTTCCGTATTGAAAGCGTTATAAACCTTTTTAGGTAACAATTCCATAGGTATAGATAAGTCGGCGACGCTGTCGTACCAAATCACCGTATCAACATGATCGACTTTCTCTATTTTACTTTTCAGCGCCGAAACGTCCTTTGCCGGCATATTTTCCCCAATTATGAAAGAAAACGCACCTTTGCCGAAGTCTTTCATCAGTTCGTTCTGACCGATTACCGTTTCCATATCTTCCGGCAGGTAATCAAGCATATCGTAATTCACTCTGGTTCCTATATACCCGAACACAGCCGGAACGATTAAAACCGCTGTAACAAGCAGAATCAGTATGCGGTGCTTAACCACCGCCTTTGCCAGTTTCATCTGTTTTCCGCCCCCGTTTCATAAAACTCCGCCTCGATAACATCGGGATATTGATTGTTTATTATTTTCACAGTACTGACCGCCACGCATAAATTAAGCACACCTTCGGACAAAAATGATATGCCGAGCAATACCGTCAGCATTTTTGCACTTTCCCATGGACGAATGACAAGAAGTATCCCGATTAAAGCCGCTATAACTGCAAACGCCGTAATTATCCACCAAGCGTTTATTCCGAATTTTTTTGCATCAAGCGCTATGCGTATCTTAAAAAGCGAATCGGAAAGAATGGCGATTCCCATAGCGATAAAAATGAAATTGAGAACATCAAACGGTTTTGCCACCACAATTGCACCGATAACAATTAAAACAATTCCGAATTCAAGATCATACTGAAATGCGAGCCGATATAAGTCTTTCGAATAATATCCGATAATCTTTATTGTCCCGAATACAATCATAGATATTCCGAGTAAGTATCCGAGAAACGCGGCGGAAACATCCGGTCGTATCATAAATATCAGCCCGGCAAGGCAAAACACGACCGACATCACGATATATCCTGTTTTTGCCATATGCATCAGTGTCGTGGAACGCATTTTCATATGTATCTCCTCCTACACGATAACATTGTATTCAAAAGAGGTAAAGTTTAAACGGGCAACAAGAATCCCGTGCCTAAAAAACAGACACGGGACAAAAAATGTCTAAATATTCTGTTATCCGTTGATACTGCGGTCGATCATTCCCTCGATCACACCACGGTGAAGTTCGCAAAAACGCGAGATCAGTTTATGCACATCCGGTTCCATTTTCCGGTCGAGCCAGTTTATCACGAGACCGAAGCACTCGCTTTTATAAAAGAGGTGTATGATCTCCTTGTCGAATTCGTCGATCTTTCTTCCCTTTATCAAAGTCTGACCGTATGACTCGACGATATGATCGCAGACCTTCCAGAGATACTGTTCGAAAATGTCGCGGTTGACAGAGTTATATATGTGAAGAATAGCTTTCTTGTTTTTCGATGCAAAATCCGTTACCGCGAAAAGAGCGGCTTCGGCGGATTCTATGGTGGGATATTTATTGATGATTTCATCTGCCTCTTCGCGAATCATTTCTTCGATAAGAGTAGGGAGATCCTGGTAATGATAATAAAAAGAATTGCGGTTGATGCCACATTCCTCTACAATCATTTTTACGGTGATCTGTGTAAGCGGTTTCTGATCAAGAAGAGAAATAAACGTTTCTTTGATCAGTTGTTTTGTCAGATTCTTCAACCGCTCACCCCCTTTTGTATGCGAATTGAGCCGATATCATTGTATCATAAAATTTAAGTATTTACAATATTGAAATATGTAATTTGGCAAATGTTGCTTTTTTACTTGACAAACGAACAAATGTTCGCTATAATGATATTTGTGATTTTGTCGCTTTTTGCGGGATAGTCACGAAAACTGAATATCGGTGTCACATATACATATTGCTGGCGTTAGCCTGCTAATTCTGCGGTAAGCTGATTAAATTACCGCACACATCCCTATTGCCTTTGGAACACGGGCGGGATGCAAGACGGTGTTCCCGGAATCCTAACAAGAGCCGTTACATAGACACACTTTTTTAAGCGAGGTAGTTGTCTCGCTTATTGGTGTTTCTGTGTAACGGCTTTTTTGTATACAATTTGTAAATTTTTTCAGAAACATATGCACAAAACGGCCGTTTTTGGACGTTATATGGGGGCTGAATGTGAAAAACTTAAAAACTTTCTTAACGAGCTTAATTTTTAGACCTTTTCAGCGCCTTATATACGGAGAGGCTTGCACCTTGAAAACTGAATGACCGTCTGAATGGGATATGACTGTGCGATGATATGAGCGCGGCGACTCCGGAGAGATCCTCGGGAAGGAACTGCATTCAGGGAAAGCGGCGAAAACAATACTATACATATTTTGCTATGAAGTGAACTTTTGTAATACTATTTGTTCCT